>NZ_JBEZKP010000003.1:0-243506 GCF_040706335.1 Streptomyces sp. NPDC048389
TCCCAATCCCCCCCCGGCCCTCTGCCCCCCGCCCCCACACCCCACCCGGGGCCGCCCGCCGCCCGCCCCCCCCCCCCGCCATCGTGCGGGGGGGCGGCCGTCGCCGTTTCGGCGACCGTGAACGCCGGGGCCGCGCAGCCGCGGCCTCGCCGGCCGTGAGCCGGTAGGGCGCGGGCGCCGCTTCGTGCCGCCCGGCACGGCGGAGCGCTGGGCCGGCACGGCGGAGCGCGGAGCGGGCAGGGGGACGTGGATCGTCGTTCCCTGCCCCGGGCGGGCCCCCGGCGGAACGCGGTGGCTGGTGCCGCCCGACGGCAGAGGGACCCTCAACGATCCGATCTGCTCGACCAGGCCCTGCGCGAGGCCGCGGCCTCGCTGGCAGCGAGGGACGAGCAGCTCTGCTTCCCCGAGTTTTCGGTCTCCGCGTCGGGTTACCCGGTCCGATGGATCTTTCGGTCCGTCTGACGGAGAAGGGAAGCCGATGCGCGCACTGACCGTCCGCCCGCACGTCAAGAATTCGCTGGAGGTCCGTGACCTGCCCGAGCCGGTCCGTCAAGAGGACCGGCTCCTGGTGGACGGTCTTGCGATGGGGGTCTGCGGCACGGACAAGGAGATCGTCGACGGCTCCTACGGCTGGGCACCCCCGGGTCGTGACCGGCTGGTGCTGGGGCACGAGTCGCTGGGGCGGGTTCGTCAGGCACCGCCGGACAGCGGGTTCTCGGCCGGTGACCTGGTCGTGGGAGTGGTGCGTCGGCCGGACCCGGTGCCGTGCGGGGCGTGTGCGCGCGGCGAGTTCGACATGTGCCGCAACGGTCGTTACACCGAGCGGGGCATCAAGGAGATCGACGGGTACGGCTCCCAGGCGTGGTGTGTCGAGACGGACCGTGCGGTGAGGCTCGACGCGCGACTGGAGCGTGTCGGGGTGCTGCTGGAGCCGACGTCCGTGGTGGCCAAGGCGTGGGAACAGGTGGAACGGATCGGCAGCAGGTCGTGGTTCGAGCCGGAGCGTGTGCTCGTGACGGGTGCCGGGCCGATCGGGGCGCTGGCGGCGCTGCTCGGCGTGCAGCGCGGCTTGGAGGTGCACGTGCTGGACCGCGTCACCGAGGGTCCGAAGCCGTCGCTGATCTCGGCGCTGGGCGCGACGTACCACACGGAGAACGCCGAGAAGGTGGTCTCGTCGCTCCGCCCGGACATCGTGATCGAAGCGACGGGGGCGGCCGAGGTGGTGTTCGAGGCGATGTCGGGTAACGCGCACTACGGCATCGTGTGCCTGACCGGCGTCTCGCCCGCGGGCCGGAAGCTGACCGTCGAGGCCGGCTCCATCAACCGGGAGATCGTGTTGGAGAACGACGCGGTGGTGGGTTCGGTCAACGCCAACCTGCGGCACTACCAGCTGGCCGCGGAGGCGCTGGCGAGGGCGGACCTGTCGTGGCTGGAGGGATTCATCACCCGCAGGGTGCCACTGGACCGGGCCGGCGAGGCGTTCACGGCGCGGCCCGACGACATGAAGGTGGTCATAGCCCTCGACGCATCGGCCGGTGCGGCATGAGTGCTCCTCTGATCGTCGTCACGGGCGTGTCGGGGGCGGGGAAGACGACCATCGGTCAGAGGCTCGCACAGCGTCTCGCCGTGCCCTACGCCGAGGCCGACGACTTCCATTCGCCGCAGAACGTCGCGAAGATGCGGGCCGGCGTTCCCTTGGACGACGAGGACCGCCGTCCGTGGCTCGACGCGATCGCCGCATGGCTGACCGAACACGCCGGCCGTGGAGGTGTGGTCACCTGCTCGGCTCTCAAGCGCGGCTACCGGGACCGGTTGGCCGCCGTGTCGCCCGACGTCTTCTTTCTCCACCTCGACGGCTCGGCGGAGCTCATCGCGGGCCGGCTCGCGGCACGCAAGGGCCACTTCATGCCGACGTCCCTCCTGCGGTCCCAGATCGATGCCCTGGAGCCGCTGGAGGACGACGAGTCCGGTGTGGCGATTCCCATCGACGGCACGCCCGAGGAGACGGTCGCTCTGGCATACGCCGCCGTCAGGGAGCGGTGAGCGGCCGGACACGGCGGTTGCCGGCGGGTGCTCGCGACGGGCATGAGCCCACCTGTCGCGAGACGTGACACGTCGGATACATTGAGTAGTCGACTCCCGTGATCGAAAGTGGTTGAGCATGGCGGCAGTGCACAGGCCCGGCATCCCGGCGGTGGCAGGCGACGGTCCCCTTGTGCGGGCTGTGGGCCGCTCATGATGCCGGAGTCATCGACCAGAACCGCCCGCGCTGCGGAACCTCTCGTGTCGCCGGTCGGATCGCACAACGAGTGGGACCCGCTGGAGGAGATCATCGTCGGGCGTCTCGACGGCGCGACGATCCCCTCCAGCCATCCGGTGGTGGCCTGCAACATCCCGCCCTGGGGCGCGCGGTTGCAGGGGCTTGCCGCCGGTTTCAGATATCCGCGCAGACTGGTCGAGCGGGCGCAGCACGAACTCGACGGCTTCGTCGATCTTCTGCAGTCCCTGGGTGTCACGGTCCGGCGCCCGGACCCGGTCGACCACAGGCAGCGCTTCTCCACTCCCGACTGGTCTTCGCGCGGCTTCTGCAACACCTGTCCGCGCGACAGCATGCTGGTGGTCGGTGACGAGATCATCGAGACCCCGATGGCCTGGCCGTGCCGGTACTTCGAGACCCACTCCTACCGCGCGGTCCTCAAGGACTACTTCCGGCGCGGCGCGCGCTGGACTGCGGCGCCGAGGCCCCAACTCACCGACGCCCTGTTCGAGCCGGACTTCCGCGTCCCCAAGGCCGGCGAGCCCATGCGCTACATCCTCACCGAGTTCGAGCCGGTGTTCGACGCGGCGGACTTCGTGCGTGCGGGGCGGGACCTGTTCGTCACGCGGAGCAATGTCACCAACCGGATGGGTGTGGACTGGCTGCGCCGCCATCTCGGCCCCGGCTACCGCATCCACGAGATCGAGAGCCGCTGCCGTACGCCGATGCACATCGACACGACGTTCGTCCTGCTCTCGCCCGGCAAGGTGATGGTCAATCCCGAATACATCGACGTCGACCGCCTGCCCGACGTCCTGAGCTCGTGGGACGTCCTGGTCGCGCCGGACCCCGACCCGATCGACGAGCGTCTGCTCAAGCTCACTTCGCTGTGCGGCAAGTGGCTCAGCATGAACGTACTCATGGTCGACGAGAAGCGGGTGATCGCGGAACGGCACCACACCGGGATGCTGCGCACTCTCGAAAAGTGGGGTTTCGAGCCGATCCCGTGCGACATGCTGCACTACGCGCCGTTCGGCGGATCGTTCCACTGCGCGACGCTCGACATCCGGCGCCGCGGCACGCTGGAGTCGTACTTCGACTGACGGGGCGGTGGGACGCCGCCCGGCCGTCCTTCCCGCGGTCCCAGCCTCTCCGCTCCGGCTTCATGCCCCGCCGGGCCGGAATGCGACAGCGGGTCGGCCGTGCGAGCGTGTGGTGATGAAATCGCCCCGTCGCGGGGCGTTCATGGGCAGTGAATGAGGACGAGCCCTCCGGGTACTCGTCGACCGTCGACCCGACCGTTCGAAGTCCCGGGGAGCGTTCTGTGTTCGAGTGCAACGACATCAGAGAATGGCGCGGCCGGGACGTCGTCGACACCGGCGGCGACAAGATCGGCACGCTGGAGGCCGTCTATGTCGACACAGCCACCGACCTGCCCGCCTTCTGCACCGTGAAGATCGGCCTCCCCACCCGTCATCGACTGGCCTTCGTGCCTCTGTACGACGCGCGGGTCGGCCCCGACTACGTCCAGGTCGCCGTGGCCAAGAGGCTGGCCAAGAGCGCGCCCGCCATCGATCTCGACGGGGTCCTGCGGGCCGAGGACGAGCCTGCCGTCTATCAAGTACTACGAACTGGACCGCCGGACCGGTACCGGCGGCGAACGGCGACTGGCACGACGCTGACCGGCACACCACCACGTGTGTGAAGCCCGCGAGAAAGGCACCACGATGTCCCTCTTCCTGCTCCTCGTCCTCGCCGCGGTCATCCTGGGCATCATCGGTGTCGTGGTCGAGGGCCTCTTCTATCTGTTGATCATCGGCGTCGTCGTCTTCCTCGCCGCCGTCCTTGTCCTCGGCCTTCGCATGGGACGGCGCACGGGACGCAATCCGCGCTGAGAGCGATCCGGGCTCCGTGGTCCACGGCAATCCGGTGCTTTCCCTGCTTTCCCTTGCGCAGAGCGTGCACCACGTCGTCGAGGACGGAGGACTCCGCGGAGCCCGGACCCGGCCCTCGGCCTGTCGCGGTACGGAGGACCGCGTTGGCCGACGCGCCGGGCAGGCCGGGCCGGGCGCCGTGCCGCCGCACCCGCAGGACACGGCCCCGGCCGCCGCGCGCCGTCCCGGTCACGAAGGCGGCCGGACGACGCTGTCGGTACGCCGTACGGGGCCCGGCCGGCCCTGGCCCGGCGTTCGGCGTACGCGGGCTGGGTGCCCCGGCCGGGTGGGTGTGGCGGCGCGGCGGCCGCTCCGCGCCGATGGCGGGGGATGCGGCGCGCATAGGTATCCGGAGGGCGGCGGGCCCGTACCGACGGACGGGCCGGAAGAAGGACGGCGGCCAGCCTCGCGATGTTAGGTTAGGTAAGCCTAACTTGAGGAGTCCTGATGGTCTTTGCCAAGGCCCGTCCCGCAGGCCCGAGCAACGCCGAGCGGATCCGCTCCGTCGTCGCCGCTGCCGGTTCCCTGAGCCTGACGACGAACGACAACACCTACGACCTGTTCGCGATGCACTCCATGGACCGCTCGGGCCGGCTTCTGCTGCACGCGCCGGCGGAGAGCCCGTTGGCCGTCGAGGCCGTGTGCGCGCCTCACGGAGTGCTCGTTGCGCTGCTGGAGTTCACGGACATCGCCCCCACCGCGGTCCGTGACCGGGTCCGGGCGCGCGCCACCCTCGCCGGCCGGCTCACGCCGTCGGAGACCCGGACCGCGGCCGGCGTCCTGGTGCTCCGGCTCGATGCCGTGCGGGCGAGCATCCAGCGGCACGGGCCCGTCGAGCACGTCGGCCCGGACGACCTCCGCCGGGCCGAGCCGGACGTGCTGGCGAGCGCGGAGGCCGCGATGCTGCACCACCTCGATGACGACGACCGGTACGTCGTGGCGCAACTCGCCCGCCTGGCCGACCCGCTGCTCCTGCGCGGAGCCGTCCGTGTCGTGCCCTTCGCGCTGGACCGCCACGGGCTCACCCTCCGGTACGAGTATTCCTCCGGGCACGCGGACCACCGGATCTCGTTCCCGGCCCCGGTGCGGGAAGCGGCCGAGGTCGGCCGGCAGGTGGAGGTCCTCCTCGGCCGGGTCCGAGCCCGTACGCGCCGGCGCGGAGCCGACCGGCCGTGAGCGGGAACGGCGAGAGGCGCCCGGTCTGTAGCTACGGGCCACTCCTGGGGCGGACTTCGAGACGGCCGATTTCAGGACGGCGGGCTTCCGAGGGGGGCCGACGCCGTGGCAGGGGCCGCCGGTAGGGTGACGGATCATGACCGTTGCGCGTTCCGTGGCACTGTTCGTCGTCGCCGCCCTCTTCGAGATCGGCGGTGCCTGGCTGGTGTGGCAGGGCATCCGTGAACACAGGGGCCGGCTCTGGATCGGCGCCGGTGTCATCGCCCTCGGCCTCTACGGCGTGGTGGCCACCCTGCAGACCGACGACAACTTCGGGCGCGTCCTCGCCGCGTACGGCGGGGTCTTCGTGGCCGGGTCGATCCTCTGGGGCATGGTCGCCGACGGCTACCGGCCCGACCGCTACGACGTGATCGGCGCACTGGTGTGCCTGGCCGGGATGGCCGTGATCATGTACGCGCCCCGCGGCCGCTGACGGGGGAGCGATGCCGTGAGGGCATCTCCCGGGCGGGATCTCAGGCCCTGGCCGCCAGGCGGGCGTCGAGCGCGTCGACATCGGGGACGAACCAGATGTGGTCGGACCGGTTCGACTCATGGACAAGGGCGCGCAGGGCCGAACTGGCTTCGAGGTGTTGGGAGATGTCGCCGACGACGGCCAGACGGAGCCGGTAGTTGACGAACTTCTGCATGATCTCGCCCGCGAAGCGGGTGCCCAGCGAGAAGAACTCCTCGTCCAGCCGCTCCGCGGGCACGGCCACCATCTCGGCGCCGAGGAAGGCCGAGCCGATCAGGTCCAGCGCGTCCTGGGTGGTGGCCACCTTGGGCCCCGCCGGGTCGCACATCAGGACCTGTACTCCGCTTCGCTCCTCCACGACGTCCGTCACTGGGGCCTCCCGTTCGCGCGCAGATCGCCGGCCTGTCCGACGCGCCAGCCGACTCAGTCACATGATGAGTGCGGTACCCGGTATGCCCGCATGCTTCCGGCCATACATTACTCATCGGTATGTCGTGACTTCCAACACGAGCAGCAGTAGAACGTGTTCCCATTCACGAAAGAGTGAGGAACATCACGTGAACTCCTCCGCCTGGCAGGACCGACCCGTTCGGGGTGTGTCCCGCCGTGACCTCATCGCTGGAACCGGGTCCCTTCTCGGCGGTGCGGTCCTCGCCACCCGCACGACAACGGCGGCCGCGCACCCAGCCCCGGCGGCCACCGCGCCCATCCCCTGCGGTGCGCATGTCCCGGCCCTCGTGATCGGCACCGGATACGGCGGCTCCGTCGCCGCGTTACGCCTGGCCAGGGCCGGTGTCGAGGTGCACATGGTCGAGATGGGCATGGCTTGGGACACGCCCGGCCCCGACGGCAGGATCTTCGCCAACACGACCGCGCCCGATCACCGGTCGTTCTGGCTGCGCACCAGGACCGCACAGCCGCTGAGCAACTTCCTCGGCTTCCCCCTCGACAAGGACGTCCCCCGGTACACCGGGATCCTGGACGCGGAGGAGTTCGGCGGCATCACGGTCTACCAGGGCCGGGGTGTGGGCGGAGGCTCGCTGGTCAACGGCGGTATGGCGGTCACGCCTCGGCGGGAGAACTTCCCGGCCGTCCTGCCCACCGTGGACGCCGACGAGATGTACGACGTCTACTACCCGCGCGCCAACGCCGGCCTCGGGGTCGGCCAGGTGGACCAGGGCTGGTGGGAGAGCGCCGACTGCTACCGGTACGCCAGGGTGGGCCGTAAGCACGCGCAGCGTGCCGGCTTCCCGTTCGTCTTCGTGCCCAATGTGTACGACTGGGACTACATGGAACAGGAAGCGGCCGGCGCCGTGCCCCGGTCGGCGTTGGCGGGCGAGGTCCTGTTCGGCAACAACCACGGCAAGAAGTCGCTGCAGAAGACCTACCTCGCCCGCGCCCTGGCCACGGGTCGCGTCTCCATCTCACCACTCCACAAGGTCACTTCGGTCGCCCCGGCGGCCGCCGGCTACACCGTCCTCATCGACCGGATCGACACCACCGGAGCCGTCACCGCCACCAAGACCGTCACCGCCGACAAGGTGTTCTTCGCGGCCGGCAGTGTCGGCACCAGCAAACTGCTGACCAGGCTCAGAGCCACCGGTGCGCTGCCCGCCCTCAACGAAGAGACGGGCAGGGGCTGGGGCGACAACGGCAATGTCATGTGCGGCCGCGCCAACCACATGTGGGACGCGACCGGCAGCCTCCAGTCCGCGATGCCCACGGCCGGCATCGACAACTGGGCCGCCGGCGGCGTGTTCGCCGAAGTGGCACCGCTGCCGACCGGTATCGAGACCTACGCCTCGTTCTACCTGTCGATCACCAGGAACCCGCACCGGGCCGCGTTCTCCTGGAACCCCACGGCCGGCAGGGTCGACCTCGACTGGCGGACCGCGTGGAAACAGCCGTCGGTCGACGCCGCGCGGACGATCTTCGACAGGATCAACGCCAAGGAGGGCACCGTCTACCGGACCGACCTCTTCGGCGCCTGCAAGATCTGGGGCGACCACCTCACGTACCACCCGCTCGGCGGCGCGGTGCTGGACAGGGCGACGGACAACCACGGCCGGCTGCACGGCTACCGGGGGCTGTACGTCATCGACGGTGCGCTGATCCCCGGGAACACGAGTGTCAATCCGTTCGTCACCATCACGGCACTCGCCGAACGGAACATCGAGGAGATCATCGCCAAGGACCTGTGAGCGACCGCGGCCCGCCGGACCTCAGTGCCCGGGCAGCGTGCACACGGCATCCAGACCCAGCACATGGTTGAGGCGGCCGAACGCCAGCCAGGAGCCGATGCTCATGCTCAGCTCCACGATCTCGAGCTGACTGTAGTGCGCGGTCATCCGCGCCCAGAACGCGTCGTCGAGACCATGATGATCAAGGGCGTACCGCTCGGCGTACTCGGCGGCCAGCCTGGTGCGGTCGTCGAAGGCGTCGGTGGTGCGCCACCGGGTCACCGCGTCGGCGAACGATTCCTCGACCCGCTGCCCGTCGCGATCGGTCCGCCAGTCGAGGCAGAACAGACATCCGTTGATCTGTGCGATTCGCAGCCGCGCGGCCTCGAACTCCCGCAGTCCCAGCGTCGTATGGGCGTAGACGGCCAGGGAGAAGCCAGCGGCGGCGGCCCCGATGCCCGGGACCATCTCGCCCCACACGTACTCGATGGGGTTCCTGCCCTCGGGGACGTCGATGTTCACTGCGGTCTCCTTCCGAGTCGGCCGGCTGCGGGGCGCAGCGGGACGTCGAGCGCGTCGTACAGTCCGGGGCCGGCGTCGGCCAGCCAGTCGACCGCGTTCACCAGCCGGCCCACCGCGGTGGCGTTCCCGCCCGCGGACCGGTTCTCGTCCTCGTCGGTGGCCGAGACCGTGACCTCGATCCGCGGCCGGCCCTCGATGATCACCCGGTGGGCGCCCGCACCGTCGGGCGGCGAAGGCCAGCCGGGCGCGCAGGACGGATGGATACGGGTGATGTGCTCGACCACGATGCGGGGCTCACCGCCGACGATGCCCTGCACCTCGAAGCGCACGGCGCCCTGGGTCCCTGCCTCGAACCCGCCCATCGACCTGGTGCTCACACGGGTGTCCAGCGGACACCGGTCCACGGTCTCCCGGATCTCGTCCACCTCGGCGCCGAGCGCTCTCGCCATCAGCCGTATCTGCCCGCCCCACACCATCGTCGGGACGGACGGCGCGAGCATCAGGGGCTCGTACTCCATCGGCTGCCCCATGCCGATCAGGTAGCGGACGGCGTCGGGCCGGTCGTACGTGGAGTAGTCGAAGATCTCCTGGCAGCGGACGGCGTCCACCGTGGTGCCGAGCCCGCTGATGAACAGCGGCAGGACGTCGTTGCCCCAGCCGGGGTCGACGCCCGAGACGAACAGCGAACCGCCGCCCTCCTCGATCGCGGCCAGTACCGGCTCCCGCAACTCCGGGGGTGCGCTCCGCCGGTCGTAGAGCGCGTACAGCGACGGCGTGACGACCACTGCTCCGGCCCGGATCGCCCGCAGGACGTCGGCGAGGGCGTCGCCGGGGCGGATGTCGCCCGACGCCGCGTACACCACCGCGCGGGGACGGGCGGCCAGGACCGCGTCGGCGTCGTCGGTGGCCGTGACTTTCAGCTCCCGTCCGAGACCGGCGAGTTCGCCCGCGTCCTTCCCGATCTTCGCCGGGTTGCGCACCACCACGGCCGCCAGGGCGAGCGCCGGATGGGCTGCCACGGCGCGGATCGCCGCGCGACCGACATTGCCCGTACCCCACACCACCGTCGGAATCATGCGGCGGAGGGTAGCGCCGGGGTCCGAAGGTTCCCAGAGCCGCGCACCGGGCAATGGAGCCGGACGGCCTGCGTGCCCGGGCCTTGGCCCGACGTCGGTTCACGCAACTCTGCGAAAGCGGCGACATCGCGGGCGCCCTCGCGACATCGACCCGCGGAGGACTTCCGGCGGTCCCCACCGACAGCCAAGGAGGATCCCGCGGGTGGACGTCCCTTTTCGTGCCGGCAGCCGTCGGCTTCGGCGCCGCGGGTGCGGCCGCGCTGACGCTCGGCACCGGCGAGTGGGGCTCCGGCGCGGCCCTCGCCGCCCCGCCGATGAAGAGCGACCCCTTCTCACTCGGTGTGGCCTCGGGGGAGCCGATGCCCGACGGCGTGGTGCTCCGGACACACCCGGCCCCCGACCTGTACGCCCCGGACGGCCCGGGCGGCATGCCCGCGAAACCCGTCCGCGTCCACGACGAGTCGGCCCACGACAAGCGGTTCCAGGTCGGACGGATAGCGGCGCGACCGCACGGCGAGGAGCCCGGCCCCTGTACGGATGCTGTTGCGGCATCCTGTACGGGGCCGGGCTCCTGGGACGCGCTGTGCGCCGGGGTGGTCAGCCCCTGCCGCGGCTCGTGAGGAGATCGCGGACCCGGTCCACCATGCCCATGCCCGGCGCCAGGAGCTTGTTGGCCGGCGGCGTGTCCGGGGCCGAGGGGTGCGGGCGGGTCGGCGCGGTCTCCTTGGCCCGGCGGACCTTCTCTCCCAGCTCCATCAGGAAATCGGGCTTGCACGACTCGGCGAGCAGCGGGAACAGCCGCTTCTCCTCGTCGGAGACGTGCGAGGTGACCGACGACTTCAGCTGTCCGATCAGGGTGTCGAAGCGAGGGTCGCCGGCCTCGCAGCCCTCCAGCTCCTTCAACAGGCGTTCGACCTCGGCATGGTCGGCGACCTCCTGGTCCGCCAGGTCGTCACCGTCGTCCACGAAGCGGCGGACCGCGGGATACAGGTGCTCCTCCTCGGCGACCGAGTGCCGCACGAGTTCCTTGGTCAGCTCGTCCGCCAGTTCTCGGCGCCTCGGGGCCCCGGGGCCCAACGCGTCGATCTCGGCGAACAGCTGGTCGACCTCGCGGTGGTCGGCCGTCAACTCCTGGATGACGTTTCCGCCGTGTCCCATGTCCTGGCGTCCTCTCTCGCTCGCTGCGAAGAATCCCCCCACGGGTTTGGCTGCCCCGCCTCATCGGCGACCCTAACGCGGGTGCCCGGCTCCGGCGCGCGCACCGGGCGGCGGCCACCCGGTGGATTTCACCACCGGCCCGGCTTTGTCCGCGGAGTGCGTCCGCGCGCGTCAGGCCACGTCAGGGAGGGCGGGGCGCAGCCTCGTACCGAGCAGCTCGCGGTGCAACTCGGCGACCGGGCCCAGCAGGTCCGGATGGCGCAGCAGGGAGGCCGCCCGCCGGTCGCTCTCGTCGGGCGAGACCAGACGCCTGTACACGCCGGGGACGTCCTCCTCGAGCCCGGCCACCGCCTCGGCGGCGAGCTCGGGGCTGCCCAGCAGACAGGCCGCCCAGCTGGCCACGACCTCGTCCACCCAGCTGCGCCAGGCATCGTCCTGCGGTGTGTCGGCTCCGGCGTGGCCCGTGTCGCTCAGACCGTCGAGCCTGCCCGAGCCGCCCGGCCCGGCCAGGGCGGCCAGCGAGGCGTCCATCGGCGTCGGATACCGCAGGAGTGCGGCGACGGTCACCGCCTGACGCGCCTGTGCCTCGCACAGCGCGGACGCCATCGCGCCGCCGACCGCCGGGTAGGCGCGGGTCAGCCAGGTGGTGGTCGCCGCTATGAGCGGCGACAGGTCAGCATGCACAGAGGGCCGCCCGTTTCGAGAAGGGTGAGGCTTCGAGAAGGGGTGAGGCTTCGAGAAAGGGTGAGGCGAAAGTACCGCCGCCGTCCGCTGGGGCAAATGACGCACGTCACGCCGCAGTGCCACATCTCGGCCGTACTACATCTCGTCGGCGTACGGCGGCTCGGCTCCCGCCTTCGCACAGGTGAGCGCCGCTGCTCTGGAGGCGAGGCCCAGCACCTCGCGCCAACCGCCCGGTGACAGCGACGCCACGGCGTCCGGCGACAGCAGGCTCCGCTCGGCCAGGGCGTGCAGCAGCGCCGCGTTCACCGTGTCGCCCGCCCCGATGGTGTCCACCACCTCCACCCGCTCGGCAGGGACGGACACGGCCTCGCCGCCACGGGTGAAGGCCGTCAGCCCGTCCCCGCCGTGCGTGATCACGACCGCGGCGGGACCGGCGGCCACCAGCTCCCGGACGTCGGACCCGAGCCAGTCGGCGTCCTCCTCGCTGAGCTTGAGCAGCGAGACGTGGGGGAGCCAGCTCCTGAACCGGGCCCGGTAGGCGTCCGCGTCCGGGATCAGGCCCGCCCGGATGTTCGGGTCGAGTGCGATGAAGACTCCTCGCGCGGCCTCCCGTCGCATCAGCTCCTCGTAGGCGCTCGCGCCCGGCTCCAGCACCAGAGAGCAGGTGCCCAGCGACAGCGCACGGGTGGTGGCGGGCAGTTCGGCGGGCAGCTCGAAGAGCCGGTCGGCGGTGCCCTCCATGTAGAAGGTGTAGGCCGCGGCACCGCCGGTGCCGATCGACGCGACGGCCAGCGTGGTCGGCTCCGGCCCGCGCTGCACGAGTTCGAGCCCGACGCCCTCCTCGCGCAACCGCTCGATCAGCGAGTCGCCGAAGGCGTCGGTGGAGATCCGCGAGCAGAACGCGACCCGGGTGCCGAGCCGGCCGAGCGCGATCGCGGTGTTGTACGGGCCGCCGCCCCGGACGGGCAGCAACGGCGCCGGCGGACCACCGCCGGGCTGCGGTACCAGGTCGATCAGGGCCTCACCGGCGACGACGATCACGGGGGCGTCTCCTTCCACAGAGGTGTCGGGGTCTGTCATGGGGGTGCCGGTGGCAGTCACGCGGGAGGTCGCCCTTGGGCAGGCGGCAGGCCGGCGGCGGCGCGGACGACGACGGCGGCCGCGGGGGCGGTGTCGAGAACGGGGGCGGTGGAACGGGCGGCGCGGCCGAGCATGAAGGCGCCCTCGAGGAGCGCGATCACGGCGGTCGCCGTTGCGCGGGGCTCGGCGATGCCACAGGAGCCGTAGTAGCCGGCAAGGGCCTCGGTCCACGAGGTGAACGCCTCCGCGGTGGCCAGCCGCAGCGTCTCGTTCGTGCCGGCGACCTCCATGGCGATGGTCGCGACGGGACAGGGATCGGCGAAGTCGAGGTCGAGAAGCGTCTGCGCGGCCCCGGTGAACGCCCGGGCGGTCGTTTCGGCCGGGCCGTCGCCCCCGTCCTGGAACAGGTCGGTGATCAGTCCCAGATATGCGGCGCCGGAGGCGCGGACGACCTCCTCGCCCAGTTGCGTCTTCCCGCCGGGAAAGAAGTGGTAGGCGGAGCCGTAGGTGGCGTCCGCCGTCGCCAGGATCTGCTTCATGCCGGTGGCCGAGTAGCCCTGGCGCCGGAAGAGCTCGGTCGCCGCGGTCAGGATGCGCGCTCTGGTATCGCCCGTCGTTCTCATCTCGGCCAGTCTCTCACTGGATCGATCAATCCAGTAGGGGGTCTGGCGGATGCCGATGTCGGAGATCGAGTTGAGTGCCGGAACCATCGCGTACAGGGACACCGGCGGAAGCGGCGAGGTCGTCGTCCTGCTGCACGGCCTCGCCTTCGACGCCTCGGTGTGGGACCGGGTGACGGACGATCTCCGCACAGACTTCCGTGTGCTCGTGCCCGTCCTGCCGATGGGCAGCCACCGCACACCGATGCGTGCCGGCGCCGACCTGTCCGCGCAAGGTATGGCCGACCTCCTGGCCGAGTTCCTCGAACGGCTCGACCTGCGGGATCGCGGACCGGCGGATCCGGCGGGATTTCGCAGCCTTCCTGCGCAGCACGCGCAAGGACGCCTATCTGCGGGCGGGTGAGCGGCTGCGCGGGTTCCGCGGCCCCGCGCTCGTCGCGTGGGGCGCCGAGGACCGCATGATGCCGCACGCGACCGGCCGGCGGCTCGCCGCCCTGCTGCCCCGGGGCGCGTACGTCGAGATTCCCGGCGCCCATACCCTCGTGCCGCTCGACAACCCCGACGCACTCTGCGCCGAACTGCGCCGCTTCATCAAGGAGTCACCCGGCTCACGCCGCCAGGACCCGGCGGGCTGACACAGTGGCTGCGTGATCCCGCGCAACCGCCGTGATCCCGCGTACCTCCGTGGAAAGGACGCACCTGTGATGAGAGCGACGCCGCTTTTCACCGGACTCGACGCGCGGCTCCCCGCGCTGCGGGAGATCTACCAGGACCTGCATGCCCACCCGGAACTGGCGTTCCAGGAGGTGCGTACCGCGGGCGTCGTCGCGAAGCTGCTGCGGGCCCAGGGCTGGGAGGTCACGGAACGCGTGGGCGGTACGGGCGTGGTGGGCGTGCTCGGAGCCTCGGCCGGGCCCGTCGTCCTGCTGCGGGCGGACATGGACGGCCTGCCCGTACTGGAGGCGACCGGGCTGCCCTACGCCTCCACGCGGACCGGGGTCGACGCGGACGGCGCCGAGGTGCCGGTCATGCACGCCTGCGGGCACGACATGCACGTCACCTGCCTGCTCGGCGCGACCGCTCTGCTCGCGGCGAACCGGGACGCGTGGCGGGGCACGGTGGTCGCCGTGTTCCAGCCGGCAGAGGAGGTCAGCGGGGCGCAGGCCATGATCGACGACGGGTTCCGAGAGCGCTTTCCGCGCCCCGACGTGTGCCTGGCCCAGCATGTGGCACCCATCCCGGCGGGAGTCGCCGCCACCCGGCCCGGCGTCGTCATGGGTGCCTCCGACAGCTTCTTCGTGCGGCTCTTCGGCCGCGGCGGTCACGGGTCCGCGCCGGAGAACACCGTCGATCCGGTGGTGATGGCGGCCGCGCTCGTGATGCGACTGCAGACCGTGGTGTCCCGGGAGGTGGGGGCGAACCAGGCCGCCGTCGTCACGGTGGGCTCCCTGCACAGCGGAACCAAGGAGAACATCATCCCGGACACGGCGGAAATGAGGATCGACATCCGCAGCTCCGACCCGGCCGTACGCACCCGCGTGCTCGCTTCGGTCGAGCGGATCGTACGGGCGGAGGCGCTTGCGGCCGGCGCGCCGAAGGAACCCGAGATCACCCCGCTGAACAGCTTCCCCCTCACGCTCAACGACACCGGTGCGACGGCCACGGCGACGGCGGGGCTCGAAGCGGTGCTGGGTGAGGGCCGGGTGTGGACGTTGCCGCAACCGATCACCGGCAGTGAGGACTTCGGCGCCTTCGGGGCGTCGATGGGGGTGCCCTCCGTGTTCTGGTTCCTCGGCGGCGCGGAGCCGGGCCTGTTCCCCGACCCTTCGCCGGCCGTGCCGGCAGGCGCTGGACTGCCGCCGGGGGTGCCGTACAACCACTCGCCGCTGTACGCCCCCCTCCAGGATCCGACCATCGAACTGGGCGTCCGGGCACTCCTGGGCGCGGCGGGGCAGTGGCTCGTACGCGGGGGCGCGGGGTAGCGCCCGTCCCGGGCCGCTGTCTTGGACCCTCTGCGCGGACTTCCCACCGACCCTTGACGGCAGCGGCGCTCTCCGCGGCTGCCGCCGCGACCTCCATGCGAGAACCCAGCGCTGACGGACCGCCCTCCACCGCGAACGGCATGGAGGAGGCGAGCGTGACGGCTTTCACCTGTCCACGTTCAGCTGCCCGTGGAATGGAGGAGGCGAGCGTGATGGCCTTCGCCTGCCGGCGCCGTAGCCGCACGCCCGCAGATCGGGGCGGTGACCGAGCTCACCGGCGACCTGCTTGGTGCGCTCCCGCGTCCGAGGGGCGAGCTTGCCGAGCCCGTCGAGGGCGTGCGAGACCGTGGTCCGCGACACTCCTGCGACGCGTGCGACATCGGCGATCGTCGGCGGTCCCGAGCCGGACCCGGAAGTGGGCATCTGCGCCGACGCTCCTCGCATACGGGACGGGGGACACGACCACTTCGCCGACCTGCCACACGCCGGTGGCGGCCGGAGGACCTGTACGGGCGCGCAGTGCTTCCTGATCTCCACCCTCGTGCTTTCATCATGCTTGCTCTTGTTCATAACTTCGGCCTTATGAACATCTATTGACATGCCCGCGCCGGTCCCGTCAGAGTCTTCCCCGCCAGTGATGCCGAATCGCGGACCGAGGAGCGTGCCCTCATGCCCGAAATTCCCGCAGTCTCACGCCGCTTGCTTCTGGGAGGAGCTCTGGCCACCGGAGCGCTGGCGGCCGGTGTTGGATCCGCGCAGGCGGCACTGCTCGCCCAGGACACGGCGGCACCGGCTCCCACACCACGGCGCCGGCCGGGTCAGAGGTCCATGATCGATGTGCCCTACGACGTCCACAGGGCCGTCCGCGTCGGTGTGATCGGGCTCGGGAACCGGGGCTCAGGGATGAGCCGGGGCTGGTCCGCCGTCCCCGGCTGCATGGTGACCGCCGTGTGCGACATCCGCGCCGACCGGGCGAAGCGCACCGCCGACCGGCTGGCCGCAGACGGGAAGCCCCGCCCGGCCGAGTACGGCGGCGCCGACGAGTCCTACGCGCAGATGCTGCGGCGGGACGACATCGACCTCGTCTACATCGCCACGCCCTGGGAGTTCCACTACCGCCAGGGCAAGGACGCCCTGCTGGCAGGCAAGCACGTCATCGTCGAACTGCCCATCGCCACCGAGCTGGACGAGCTCTGGGACCTCGTCGACACCTGTGAGCGCACCCGCAGGCATCTGATGCTCGCGGAGAACTGCTCCTACGGGCGCAACGAGCTGGCGATGCTGAAGATGGCGCACGAGGGCCTGTTCGGCGACATCACCAACGGCCACGGCGGCTATCTGCACGACCTGCGCGCCCTGCTCTTCTCCGACACGTACTACACCGACGCCTGGCGGCGCCTGTGGCACACCCGCAGCACCGCCTCCTTCTACGCGATGCACGGTCTCGCACCGGTCGCCGCGGCCATGGACATCAACCGCGGCGACCGCATGACGGTGCTGCGGGCCACCGCGACAGCGCCCAGGGGCCTCGCCGACTACCGCGAGCGGTTCGTCCCGAGGTCCCACCCCTCGTGGAACGAGACCTACGTCAACGGCGACCTGGTCACCTGTCTGATCGACACCGAGAAGGGCCGCGTCATCAGGGCCGAACACGACGTCAGCTCGCCCCGCCCCTACAGCCGGATCAACAGTCTGGCCGGCAGCCGGGGCATCTTCGAGGACTACGCGGGCGTCATGGCGACCAGCGGGGGGCGCGTCTACGTCGAGCCCGACCACAGCGGCCACACCTGGAGGTCGTTCGACGCGTACCGCAAGGAGTTCGACCACTGGCTCTGGAAGAAGATCGGCGACGACGCCGCGAACAACGGCGGCCACGGCGGCATGGACTACGTACTGCAATGGCGCACCGTCCAGTTGATGCGGGCCGGACTCGTTCCCGACATCGACGTCTACGACTCCGCGGCCTGGTGCGCGCCGGTGCCGCTGAGCGTCAAGTCCCTCGCGGCGGGCGGCCGCCCGGTGGAGATCCCCGACTTCACCCGGGGGTCCTGGGTGAATCTGCGCATGGGGCTCGACTCCCGCACCTCCGAGATGCCCCCCGTCGCCTGAGTGACACCACTCGGGCGCCCGAACGTAGGAGCAGTCAGTGAGACCAGCCGGACTGATCACGTCTCTCAGAGCCATGGCGGTGGTGGCGGCGGCAGCGCTGCTGGTCCCCGCGTCCGCCGCGGTCGCGGCCGAACCGGAACCCGCCCCGGCCGCCGCGGCGACCGAGGTGACGATCTCGCCCGTCGACCTGGACGGGCCGGCCGTCTCGACGGTGAAGGTGACCGTCAAGAACGCCGGACCTCACCGGATGCGGTCCCTGCGCGTGTCATTCGCCGGGCCGGTCGGCTGGGCCGTCCAACCGTCCGTGCGCGGCGTCGACGGCACGTTCGCGGCGGGCGCCACAGCCGCCGCAGAGTTCCGGATCCGGGTGCCGGAGCAGCGGCCGGGATTCACCGTGCGGACCTTCACCGCCACGGCCACCTACAAGGGCGGGGACGGGGCCGGTTCCGCGACGGGTACCCGGGCCCAGGCCGGCGGCACCCCGCTGGCGAACCTCGCCGCCGCCTACAACAACGTGGGCGTCACCGACGAGAGCAACACCACGCCGGGCGACTACGACGGCGACGGCAACAGCTTCTCCGCGCAGAAGCTCGCCGACGCGGGGCTGACGCCCGGCAGCCGGGTTGAGGCACTGGGCGCCCAACTGACCTGGCCGGACACGGCACCGGGCACCAAGGGCAACGTCTCGAGCGCCGGGCAGGCGATCAGCGTGAGCGGCCAGGGCGGCAAACTGGTCTTCCTCGGCTCCGGTGTCACCGGCGCGGCGGTCGGCAGCGCCACCGTGTACTACACGGACGGCACCAGCGACACCGGCTCGTTCGGCTTCCCCAACTGGTCCTTCGACCCCGCTGACGCCCATGGCGCGACACTGGTCGCCTCGTCCGACGGCCGCAACCGGCCCGGCGGGTACGGGAACGCGGGCATCGCCTACCGGATCTTCGCGCACTCGATCCCGCTGGACCCCGAGAAGCAGGTCGAGTTCGTGGTCCTGCCGAGCAACGGGAACGTCCATGTATTCGACATGGCGATCGCTCCCTGACGTATCCGCGTGACCGTGGCCCGTGCACGCCGGCGGCCCGTGCACGCCGGTCGGCCGCACGAGGCGCGGCGGCCACCGGCGACCGCGTCGTCGGACGGCCGGGTCGGACGGCGGCCGGGTCAGACGGCGTGGACTTTGATACCGGCCTCTGCGAGCCGGGCCGCCATGTCGGCGGACAGCGCCGAGTCGGTGACCAGGACGTCGACGCGGTCCAGCCCGCAGATTCTGGCGAAGGCGCGCTTGCCCATCTTCGACGAGTCGGTGACCACGATGACGCGGCGCGCCCGCTCGGCGAAGAGCCGGCTGATGCTGGCCTCGTCCTCCTGGTGGGTCATCAAACCCAGCCGAGGGTCGACACCGTCGACGCCGAGGACGGCGACGTCCAGAACGACCTCGTTCAACACCCCCACCGTCAGGGGACCGACGAGTTCGTACGTCTGGGGCCGGGCCACACCGCCGGTGACCACGATCTTGATCTGGGGTCGCACGGCGAGCTCACCGGCGATGTTGAGCGCGTTGGTGACGACGGTGAGCGAGGGCCCGGACGCGTCCGACGAGTCCCGCCGCCCCGTGCCGCTGCTGCCGCCGCCGGCGCGCAGCGCCAGCGCTCTCGCCACCTCGGTCGTCGTCGTCCCTCCGTTGATGCCGACCACGTCGCCCGTGGCGATGAGATCGGCGACGGCCGCGGCGATGCGCTGCTTCTCGGAGGCGTGCCGGGAGGACTTGTAGCGCAGCGGCAGCTCGTAGGAGACGCCGTGCGCGACGGCCCCGCCTCGGGTGCGGACCAGCATTCGCTGCTCGGCGAGCTCGTCGAGATCCCGCCGGATGGTCGCGGGCGACACCTCCAGGGCCGTCGCGGCGTCGTCGACGTCCAGCCTGCCCTCTGCGGCCAGCAATTCCAGCAGTCGGCTCCACCGCTCATGTTTGGACATTGTGTCGGACTCCTTCGGGCATCGGTCCTGCGCTCTCGACACGCTAAGGGACGGGGGAGCGAGCAGGTGAGCGAGGGCATCACGGCAACGTTCGCACAACGGCCACTGGACCCGGCGTCCGTGCCTGCCGGATACTGCACGAATCGATGAATGCTCGATATTGTTTGCAAGCCTCGCATAGTGCGCAGCTTCGTGCAGGTAGGGTGGGGGTGGTCGTGGTGAACAAGCGAATGTTCGCCTTCACCGAACGTCAGGTGGTGTCCCGACCCAGCGCCGGTCCGGTGCAGCAGACCGGCTTCCGTCCCGCCGAATCCGCACTTCACCCTCCGCGCTTCGCCCCCCGCACTTCCCGACCGCCCGCACCTCCCGAAGGAGTACGCACCGTGTCCGCCGACACCTCCTCCCGCACTTCGGCCGAGATCGCCACCCAGCCCGCCGTATGGCGGCAGGCCGCCCGGTCACTGCCGCGGCACGTCGCGGCTCTGCCCCGCCGGGGGGAGCGCGTCGCCGTCATCGGCTGCGGCACCTCCTGGTTCATGGCCCAGTCCTACGCCGTCCTGCGGGAGGGCGGCGGCCACGGCGAGACCGATGCCTTCGCCGCCTCCGAGTTCCCGCACGGCCGCCGATACGACCGCGTCATCGCCATCACGAGGTCCGGCACCACGACCGAGGTCCTCGACCTGCTGCACCGGGTGAAGGGCACCGTGCCCACCGGCGCGATCACCGCCGACCCCACGACCCCCGTCATGCGGGCTGCCGACGCCGTCGCCGTACTGGACTTCGCCGACGAGGAGTCCGTCGTCCAGACCCGGTTCGCCACCGCCAACCTCGCGCTGCTGCGCGCCCATCTGGAGGCGGAGGACGCAATGTCCGCCGGCGTACGGACCCTCGACGCCGCGATCCGGGACGCCGAACGGGCTGTCGCGGAGCCGCTCGACGCCGCCTTGTGCGGTGCCGAGCAGTTCACCTTCCTCGGCACCGGCTGGACCTGCGGCCTGGCACTGGAGGCCGGGCTGAAGATGCGGGAGGCCGCCGGAGCCTGGACCGAGGCGTACCCGGCTATGGAGTACCGCCACGGGCCGATCAGCGTCACCGGCCCCGGCCGCGTCGCCTGGGCGTTCGGTCCGCTTCCGCTCGGCTTGGCGGACGACGTGGGGCGCGTCGGCGGCACCCTCGTCGCCGACTCCACCGGCACCGGCACCGGCCCGGACCTCGATCCGCTCGCCGACCTGGTGCGCGTCCAGCGGCTCGCGGTCGTCCTCGCCGCATCACGCGGGCAGGACCCCGACCGGCCCCGCAACCTCACCCGGTCCGTCGTCCTCGAGAACAGCCGTGCCTGACGACCCCGACGCGCCCGGCCGCCCGGTCGCCGCGCCGCGCGACCGCACCGGGGCGGGAGACCCCTGTGCAGCCATGCTCGCGGCGGGGCTTGCCACCGGCGTGCAGTGGCCCGACATTCCGGGCGAGGCCGTGGCCCTGGAGGCCGTGGCCGTGCTGGCCGTGCCCCGCTCCGCGGCCCGCGACCGTGCCGCCGGCGTCAGCCGCCGTTTCCGTACCGCCGCCGTATCCGTGGAGGAAGCCCATGCCGCTCACGCACACTGACGACATCGTCCGTTCCGCTGCCGAGGACGGCGTGGGTGTCGGCGCGTTCAACGTCGTGCAACTGGAGCACGCCGAGGCGATCGTCGGCGGGGCGGAGGCGGCGCGGCGGCCGGTAATCCTGCAGATCAGCGAGAACACCGTCCGCTACCACGGCTCGCTGGAGCCGATCGGACTCGCGACGCTCGCCGTCGCCCGCGCATCGAGTGCCCCCGTCGCCGTCCACCTGGACCATGCCCGGTCCACGGAGCTGGTGCAGGAGGCCGTCGAACTCGGCTTCACCTCCGTGATGTTCGATGCCTCCGAGCTCCCGTACGCGCGGAACGTGGCCACGACCCGCGAGGTCACGGTGCGCTGCCACGCGGCGAACGTATGGGTCGAGGCGGAGCTCGGCGAGGTAGGAGGCAAGGACGGTGCCCACGCCCCCGGCGTACGCACCGATCCCGACGAGGCGCGCGACTTCGTCGCCGCCACCGCCGTCGATGCCCTCGCGGTGGCCGTGGGCAGTTCGCACGCCATGCTCACCCGCGACGCCGTCCTCGACTTCGCGCTCATCACCCGACTGCGGGACACCGTGAGCGTGCCGCTCGTCCTGCACGGTTCTTCCGGTGTCGCGGACGCGGGCCTCACGAAGGCCGTGGAGGCGGGTATGACGAAAGTGAACGTCTCCACGCACTTGAACAAGGCGTTCACCCGGGCTGCCCGTGGCTGCCTCGAAGCCCACCCGGAGACCGTCGATCCCCGCACATACCTCGGACCCGCCCGCGAGGCCGTCGCCGCTGAGGTGGCCCGGCTGCTGCGCGTACTGGACGGCGGGCGCGGACAGGGGGCGGTGCGATGAGCGGGGCAACGGTGCCGCGATTCCCGGGACCGGTGCGCTGAGTCGTGAAGCGGGCCTCAGGGCAGCGGGGTCCCGCCCGTCGCGTTGACGATCTCGGCCGTGATGTAGCTCGCCTGCGGTGAAGCGAGGAAGACATAGGCGGGCGCCATCTCCGCAGGCTGCGCCGGCCGGCCGAACGGCGACTGCTTGCCGAACTCGGCGGTGTCCGGCATGGTCGCGGGGATCAGTGGCGTCCATACCGGCCCCGGGGCGACGGCGTTGACCCGGATCCCGTCCGGCGCGACCATCTGCGCCAGCCCCTGGGTGAACGTGACGATCGCGCCCTTCGTCATGGCGTAGTCGAGCAGATGCGGGCTGGGCTTGTACGCCTGCACCGACGTGGAGTTGATGACGCATCCGCCCCGACGCATGTGGGGCAGCGACATCTTCGACAGCCAGAACATGCCGTACAGGTTCGTGCGCATGACCCGGTCGAACTGCTCCGTGGTGATCGCGCCGATCCCGTCCGGTTGCGACATCTGGTAGGCGGCATTGTTGACCAGGATGTCGATGTGGCCGAACTCGGTCACGGCCCGGTCGACGAGCTGCCGGCACTGCTCCTCCTCCCGGATGTCGCACGCCACGGCAACCGCCTTGCGCCCCGCGTCCTCGACCAGCGCGCGGGTGCGTGCCGCCTCCTTCTCCTCCTCGGGGAGGTGGGTGAACAGCACGTCCGCGCCCTCGCGTGCGAAGGCGAGCGCGACCGCCCGGCCGATGCCGGAGTCGCCGCCCGTCAGTACCGCCTTGAGGCCACGGAGCAGACCGGAGCCCCGGTAGCTCTCCTCACCATGGTCCGGCGGCGGGTCCATCGGTCCGGTCCAGCCCGGATGCTCCTGCTCCTGGCGGGGGAACTCCGGTTCCGGATGCTTCGACACCGGATCCCTGGTCTCGTCGTTCTGTTCGGGCACGATCGTTTCCTCCTCGCTGTGCGTCTCTGCCTTCGCGGGCCGTCCCCCGCCTACCCTCCGGCGCCTCGGAAATGCCCGCAAACGGGGTGGGCGGGTGCGTGAGGGGCGTGGAGTGATGGGGATTCGATGACCGTCGCCGCGTCGCCGTGTCATGGCAGGCGGCTTCGGCCGCGCCTTGGCCGCTCCGGCCCGCCCCACCGCTGCAGGTCCGGCCCGCCCCGCCGCCCGTCCGATGTGCGGTCGGCGGGCGGGCGCCGCCGCGTCACGGCCGCCGCGTCTCGGGTCCCGGCCCGCGTGCGGCCGTCGTGCGGTGCTCGTCGAGAACAGACGTTCCTCGTAGCGGTCCGGTGCGACCACCAGCCCGAGGATTCGAGCCGGGAGCAGCAGAGCGGTCAGGAGAGCAGCGGCCCTCCGCCGCGCCGGCTGTCACGGCTCCGGCTCCGGCTTCGTTCCGGGCATCGGGCAGGCCGCCGGCAGGGATCTTGCCGCGCGTCCGGCCCGGCCGTCGGGGCGGACGGCACATGTGTCGGTCCGACGGAGTGCGACGGGCTGCTTTCGCAGCCGGGCAAAGCGTTCCATGGGGTGCGGCTGCCCCCGGTTCGCCCGCATACGCGGCGCCATGACAGGACTTCGTCCCGAGGGCCGGGCCCCCGCGTGCGCATTGAGTCCGCGTGTCCGGGCACCTGAGAGGTCTCGACTGCGGCTGATGGGGAGAAGTGATGGACGTGCGCACCGTGGGTGTGGAGGAGGAGCTGCTCCTCGTGGACCCCGACTCGGGGGAGCCGCAGGCGCTGTCCGCGGCCGTGCTCGCGTCGGCCGGACGCGAGGGAGGTGTCGGCAAGGAGGTGTTCGAGTCGGAGCTGCAACGGGAGCAGTTGGAGTTCGCCACGCTCCCTCAGGCCGCGATGGGTGATCTCGCCGACGAGATCGTCCGCTGGCGTGCGGAGGCCGCCCGCCACGCAGAGCGGCTGGGAGCGGCGGTGGCCGCACTGGCGACGTCGCCGCTGCCCGTCAGCCCGTCACTCGCGAGCGGCGAGCGGTACGGCTGGATGGCCGAGGAGTTCGGGCTGACCACGCAGGAACAACTCACCTGTGGCTGCCATGTTCACGTCTCGGTCGACTCGGACGAGGAGGGCGTCGCCGTCATCGACCGGATCCGCCCCTGGCTCTCCGTCCTGGTGGCGATCAGCGCGAACTCGCCCTACTGGCAGGGCAGGGACAGCCGGTACGCGAGCTACCGCAGCCGGGTCTGGGGCCGCTGGCCGTCCTCCGGACCCACGGAGATCTTCCGTTCGGCGGACCGGTACCACGAGCAGGTGTCCGCGATGGTGGCCACCGGTGCCCTGCGGGACAGGGGCATGGTCTACTTCGACGCCCGGCTCTCCGCCTCGTACCCCACCGTGGAGATCCGGGTGGCCGACGTCTGCCTGGACCCGGCCGCCACCGTGTTGATCGCCACGCTCGTCCGCGGCCTGGTCGAGACCGCGGCCCGTGAGTGGCGCGCGGAAGTGCCCCCGGTACCGCACGGCGTCGGCCTGCTGCGGCTGGCCTCGTGGCGGGCGGGCCGCTCGGGACTGGAGGAGCGGCTGATCCATCCGCTCACCATGAGCCCCGAGCCCGCGGACGTCGTGGTCCGGGCACTGATCAATCACGTCAGGGGCGCCTTGGAGGACTCGGGCGACGTGCGCCTGGTGGAGGAGTCGGCGGCCGCGCTGCGGGCGACCGGCAACGGCGCCCGTTTCCAGCGCGACCTGATGAGCCGTACGGGGAACCTCCGGGACGTGGTGGCCGCCTGCGTGCGCAGGACCACCGGTGGCTGAGCCGGCCCCGGGCCGCCAGCCGGGACGAGGCGCCCGGGGCCCCGCGTACGGCTCTGCCGCCGCGGCCCCGATGCATGCATCGTCGCCACCGGGGCATACGTCCACCGGGCCCCGCCGCGCCTCCCCCGTCGCGGCGGGGTTCCTCCGTCGACACAGGTCATGCGTCGGCCGACACAGTTCGCGCGCCGGTCGCCGGACGCCACACGTCGGACGGTGAAGCGCGTGCCGGTGACCGGAGGCCAGGCACTCGTCGAGGAGTCACGCACTCCGGCGGCATGTCAGCAGCAGGTACTCCCACTCCATGGTCGAACGCCCCGACCCGCAGCCGTGCTGCCTGGCGAGTTCGACGAGGGACCTGTCCAGCTCGGCGACCCGGTCGGGGGAGTCGGCGATGCTCCGGTAGATCGCGATGGTCGGTCCGTAGGCGGTCTTGAAGTAGTCCCTGAACGCTTCCGGCCGCTTGAAACGGTCCACCTCCACGGTCGCCCTGCTCGCCTCGACATCCGCCACCCGGTCCCCGAGCAACGTGCGGACATGCTCCTCGTTCCCCCACAGGGGAGGCGGCTGGGTGCCGGGCGGCGGAGCGGGCGCGTACGGCCGCATCACGGCGAACATCTGGCCGATGAAGCCTTCAGGAGTCCAGTTGAGCAGGCCGATGGTGCCGCCCGGGCGGCAGACGCGGACCAGTTCGTCGGCGGCCGCCTCGTGGTGCGGGGCGAACATCACGCCGACACACGACATGACGGTGTCGAACTCGCCGTCCTCGAAAGGAAGCGCCTCGGCGTCGGCCTCCTGCCAGACGAGACCGACGTCCTGCTGCCCGGCCGACCGGCGTCCGGCATCGAGCAGCTCCGGCGTCAGGTCGCACGCCACGGCATCGGCGCCTGCCAGGGCCGCCGGAATCGCCGCGTTGCCCGTGCCGGCGGCGACGTCCAGCACGCGGTCGTCCGCCTTCACCCCGCACGCCCGTACCAGGACGGCGCCCAGGCCGGGGATGAGGTCGCCGGCGACTGCGGGGTAGTCGCCCAGCGCCCACATCTTCCGGTGCTTCGCCTTGAGGGCCTGGTCGGCCTCGGTCGCCCCGCTCGCCCCGTTTGCCCCGTTTGCCCCGCTCGTCTCGATCGCGTCCGCCATGACAGATCTCCTCCTCGGGATCCCGGCCGGCGGCCGCTCGGAGGAGAGCCCGTTCCGACCCCGTGAGCATCACTTCTGCCGATGTGTCCAACGATAGGCCGGTTCGCCCGATCACCCCTTTTCAAGCGGCTTCGAGCGCGGCTCTTCCCTCGGATGCGGCGCGTCCGCCGCGACGATGGCCGCACGCGGCGGGCCTGGGCCGGGGCAGTGCGGTCATCGTCGTGTCGGAGCGTTTCCGGCGGGTACCCGTGAGGTTGCCCACCACGCCGCGAACCAGGAACGACGCCGCCGACAACGCCACAGCCGACGCCACGAGGGAGGACGAGATGAGCGACGACTACCGGCCGGAGGGGTTCGAGAACCGCGATGCCCCGCTGCCGCGCGACATGCAGGATCAGCAGGCCGGTGCCCGGAAACCGGAGCAGCGGGACGAGGCTGTGGACCGGCGGGCCGGAGAGGGAGGCGACGAGGGCGAGTCGGGCGGGACCGGGGGAGACGTGCCCGAGGCCGACGAGGCGGGGGCCGGGAGCCAAGGATCGCAGGAGGAGAGCGGCCCCGGAACGCCGGCCCCCGAGGAGCTGCCCGACTGAGTCCGCCGCGGAGGAGGCCCTGCGAGGGCGTACCGGCCCTCTCGTGTGATCGGTATGCTTCCGGAAAACGGTCAAACGATCAGCGTGTGCCGCGCGCGGAGGGGCCAGGGATGCGCGAGCCGAGCGACGCGAGACGCCGGCGGATTCTCGCCGTGGTGCGGTCGAGGGGAACGGTGCGCGTGGCCGACCTCGCCGCCGAGCTGGAGGTCTCCGTCGTGACCGTCCGCCGGGACGTGGAAGAGCTCGACCGGGCCGGACTGCTCCGGCGCGGCCACGGCGTGGCCCGCTCGGTCGAGCCCGTGGAGCAGCCGCCGGGTCCCGCAGGCCGGGGCACCGCCGGGGACACTGCCGTGGCGCTGGTCGTCCCGGAGCGGCACACGTATCTGTACGAGACCATGCACGGCGCCCGGACGGTCCTGGAGGAGGCCGGGCTGCGGGTGGCCCTGCACATCGCCCCGCGAGCCGCCGGCGCCGAACGCCCCCTTGTCGACAGGGTACTGGCCGACGGAGCAGCCGGGCTGCTGATCGCCCCGCGGTGGAGCACCGCCGCCGAGGAGGAGGCGGACTGCGCCTGGCTGGCAGGCGTGGGCGTGCCGACGGTGGTGACGGAGCGCAGACCGCGCCGGGGGAGCGCACTGCACGCCGTGGACTCGGTGTGCTCCGACCACTGGTACGGCATGCACCTCGCCGTGGACCACCTCGTCTCGCTGGGCCACCGCCGGATCGTGCTGGCGGTCCGCGACGACAGTCCGACCGCTCGCGCCCTGCGGTCCGCCTTCGTACGGATCGCTCATGACCGTGAGAAGATCGAGGACTGGACGGTGACGCTCAGCGCCCCGGAGGCTGGCCGTGCCGAGGTCCCGGGCCGCCCGGCTCCCTTCCCTGACCCCGCCGACTTCGGCAGCTCCGCAGGAGGTCTCGTCGGCCTCCTGCGGGAGCGGCGTGCCACCGCCGCCGTGCTGCACGGCGACGTCGATGCGCTGATGCTGGTCCAGCAGCTCGCGGACAGGGGTGTCCGGGTGCCGCAGGACTGCTCGGTCGTGGCGTACGACGACGTGGTGGCCGCCTTCGGCAGCACTCCGCTCACCGCTGTCGCCCCGCCGAAGGCCGAGGTGGGGCGGTTGGCGGCGGAGGTGCTGGTACAGCGGCTCGCGGGGAGGGGCGGCCCGCCGCGGCGCGTCGAACTGCTGCCGGAACTGAAGATCCGTGGATCCGCCCGGGAGCTGTGATTGTTCGTTTGACCGATTGTTCCGGTCCGATCGATCTGTTGACCTCGATCCGATCAGTCGCTCAGGATGGCCCGGTGAACCGCCATGCGCTGCCGCAGGCATCCTGTCCGGCAGCCAGAACCACCGGTTCCTGCTCCACGGCTCGGCCCGTTACGACGACATCGTCCAGGAGAGAGATGGTTCGCACCACAGCCGCCGCCCCCGGTTCCACAGGTCGCCGCCCGCGCGTCGCGATCGCCATGGAGGCCGCCGCGGCCGCCGCGGTGCTCGACCCCGCCGCTCTGGCAGCCCTCCGCGACATCTGCGACCTGGCGGAGGGACCCGCTCTCGACGACCTCACCACCGAGCGGGCACGGGACGTCCTCGCCGACATCGAGATCCTGGTCACCGGGTGGGGCTGTCCGCCGCTGTCCACCGCCGCACTCGACGCGGCGCCCCGGCTCCGCGCCGTGGTCCACACCGCCGGTTCCGTACGCGGACACATCACCGACGCGTGCTGGGAACGCGGCATCGAGGTCTCCTCCGCCGCCGCGGCGAACGCCCTCCCGGTCGCGGAGTACACCGTCGCCATGATCCTTCTCAGCGGCAAACGTGTCCTGGAGAGCGCCCGGTGGCTGCGTGCCGAGCGCCGCCGCCCCGACCTGCTCGCCACGCCTCGCGACGTCGGCAACTACGGCAGAACAGTCGGCATCCTGTCCGCCTCCGCGATCGGGCGCCGCGTGATCGAACTGCTGCGCCCCTACGAGTTCGAGGTGCTGCTGCACGATCCCTACGTGGGTGCAGAGGACGCGGCAGCGCTCGGCGTGCGGTCCGTCTCCCTCGGCGAACTGTTCACCCGCAGCGACGTCGTCAGCGTCCACACACCGCTGCTGCCCGCCACCCGGGGTCTCGTGAGCCGCGAACTGCTCGGCGCCATGCGGCCCGACGCGGTCCTCGTCAACACCGCCCGCGGCGCCGTCGTCGACCAGGAGGCCCTCACTGAGGCAGCGACGCAAGGCCGGCTGAGAGCCGTACTGGACGTCACCGATCCCGAAGTGCTGCCGCCTGACCACCCGTTGTGGACGTGCGACAACGTCACGATCACCCCCCACCTCGCCGGATCGCTGGGCAACGAGTGGGGGCGGCTTGCCGGCCTGGCCGCCGCCGAGATCGCCCGCTGGGCCTCAGGCGCGGGATTCGCCCACCCCGTACGACGCGAAAGGCTGGCCCACCTCGCATGAGCGCCCTCCGTCTGCCCGGCGACGACCACGCGAGGAGCCCGTACACCGGATACACCCGCGACCACTGGGAGGCCGCCGCCGACGGACTGCTGACCGCTGCCTGGAAGTGCGCCACTCCGCGCGGTGCCCTGCTCCGCCTTCCCGGCCGCGCCTCGGCGTCCGGCGTCCGCTCCGACGGCCTCGAGGGGTACGCCCGCACCTTCCTCGCCGCCGCGTTCCGGGTGGCCGGGGCCGGGGGCGAGGACCCGCACGGCCGGCTCGAGAGGTACGCGGAAGGACTCGCGGCCGGCACCCGCACCCCGGGCCGGGACGACACCGAGTCATGGCCGCCGGTCCTCGGCCACGACGTCGCCGGCCAGCCGATGGTCGAATCCGCCTCCGTGGCCCTCGGCTTGCGGATGACCCGCCCCTGGCTGTGGGACCGGCTGGACGAGAGCGTCCGGGACCGGGCCGAGGAGTGGCTGCGCGGCGCCCTGCGCCATGTCCCGGCGCCGAACAACTGGTACCTCTTCCCGTACACGGTGGCCGGCTTCCTGGAGTCCGTCGGCCGCGGCGACGCGGAGACCGCCCGTGCCAGGGAACGCGCCCTCGGCCTGCTGGAGAGCTGGTATCGGGGGCAGGGCTGGTACTCGGACGGCGACGGCCGGGCCTTCGATCACTACAACGGCTGGGCCCTGCACCTGTATCCGGTGCTCGACGCCCTTCTCGGCGACGGCGGTACGGGCCCGTACGGCGGCCGGCTGAGTGAACACCTGGAAAGCCTCGGGCTGCTCTTCGGCGGGGACGGCGCGCCGGTCCACTTCGGGCGCTCGCTCACCTACCGTTTCGCCGCCGCGTCGGCCGTGGGCCTCGGTGCCGTCACCGGCCACACGCCTTTCCCCCCGGGGGTCTCCCGCAGACTGATCAGCGGATCTCTCCGGTACTTCCTCGACCGCGGCGCCGTTGGACCGGACGGCCTGCTCGGCCTCGGCTGGCACGGACCGCACGAGGGGACGCTGCAGCGCTACTCCGGTCCGGCCTCCCCTTACTGGGCGTCGAAGGCGTTCGTCTGCCTGCTGGCCCCGGCCGGGCATCCGCTGTGGACCGCCACGGAGGCCGCGGCCCCGAGCGAGGGACCGGACCGGGTGCTCGCACTGCCCGCGCCGGGACTGCTGATCCAGAGCACCCGCGAGGACGGGGTCGTCCGGCTGCACAACCACGGCAGCGACCATGTCCGGCCGCACGAGGGCGAGTCGGCCGCCGACGACGATCCGCTCTACAGCCGTCAGGCGTACTCCACCCGGACCGGCCCGACCGCGATCGCCGACACGGCGGACAACCACCTCGCCGTCGTCGTCGACGGCAGACGCAGCGTCCGCCGCCGCATCCACCCGCTGGGCGCCGGGGGTGGTGACGGCTGGGGCTGGGCGGCCTCCTGGCACCGGCCGGTGTTCCCTGCCGGGCCGCCCATGGTGCCCGGGCTGCGAGTGGAGAGCGTCACCGTTGCTCACGGGCGTCTTGAACTGCGGGTGCACCGGGTGGTCGGCGCCCCGCCGGGCGCCGGGGTCGAGCAGACGGGTTGGGCTACCGGCCCCGACGAGCCGCTGCGTTCGGCGCTGCATCCGCTGCACGGCTGGCGCGCACAGGACCGACTGCGGGCTCCCAACGGGACGGCGTACACACATCGGGCGGTGCTGCCCCGGCTCACCGCACCGGCCGAGGGCACGGCGCTGTACGTGGCACTGGCGACGCTCTGCGCCGGGCCGGACCCCGCGCCGCTCGCGGGCGCCGTCGAGGAAGTGACCGTGGACGCAGACCGCGTCGAGGTCCGCTGGACCGACGACGGCTCCCGGACCGGTGTCGCGTTCGACCCTGTCACCGTGCACCGCAGCGCCGGGCGGGAGACCGCGCTCCGCCCCTGACCGAGCGACGCGCCGAGGCACGCCGGACACCGGACGAGCGGCGGGGCGTGTCGAGGTGGCGTCGGACGTATCGACGCGCACGGGCCGCTCGAGGGCCTTCCGCCGGAGCCACGAGCAGCCGGCAGCGGTGTGGCCTCAGATGCCGAACTCCGTGGGGGACAGGCCGAGCGCGGCGCACGCCTCGCGGATGACCTCCAGCTCCGACTGCTCGACATGTCCGTCGGCGCCGGCGATGACGAAGCCGGTCTGGACGACCGCCCTTGCCTCCGTCGGCTTCTTGGCGGCCTTGGCGATCTCCTGCAGCACTTCCGCCTTGCCCAGCAGGAAGTTGGCGGAGAGCTGGTCGGCGTGCTTGTTGAACCGCTGGCGCAGCTGGTCCGCCGGGAAGTTCTGCAGGACGTCGTTGCTGAGGATCAAAGACTCCACATGCTGGCGCTCCGCCGCGTCCACATGCCTGTCAGCGGCCGCCACCAGCGCGCACATCGCCATGCTGGCGTCCCGGAAGGCGCCGCTCTTCAGCTCCGCCTTCAAAGAAGTCAGCTGCGACTTGAAGGTGTTCACCAACTGGGCGCGAGAGCCACCCCCCGAGCGCGGGCCGGTCCCCTGTCCGCCCGCGCTCCGAGTGCTGCCCTGGGACTGCTGCAGACTCTTGGCCTGGTCCTTGATCCGGTCCCACATTGCCACTGGTGCCACCTCGGCTTCTTCTCATTGCTTCCGGGACGTCGTGCGCGCCGCACGACGCTCACCCCGACCAACGCGCGGACACCGTCAGGCGTTCCGGATTCCGACGCGGAAGCCTGCCGCGGCATTGGGGCCGTCGCCACCGGACCACGGCCGGCCCCGTTTCGGAGCCCGCACGGCGGTCACCCGGCAGGACGGCACACGAGCGGCCGAACCCCCGTACACCCTACGACCTTTACGAGGCACACATGGACGACTGGCGTGACGAAGCGGCATGCCGCGACGAGGACCCCGACCTCTTCTTCCCCATCGGCACCACCGGGCCCGCGCTCATGCAGGAGGCGGAGGCGAAGGCCGTCTGCGGTCGCTGCCCGGTGCGGGAGCCATGTCTGCGATGGGCCGTGGAGGCAGGTCAGGACCTCGGGGTCTGGGGAGGGACGAACGAGACCGAACGCCGCAGGGTGAAGCGGCGTAACAGCCGCAGCCGCTGACACGGCCGCCCGCCGGCGGTTGATGCGGGAAGCCCCTGTGAAGAGCGGTCGGCGCCGGGGCGGTTCGGTCACTCCGGGGGCCGGTCCGTGAGGCCGAGGCCGGCGTAGTAGCGGGCCACCTCGGTCAGATAGGCGCTGTCCGCCGTCTCGCTGTCGGTGGTGAACCGCGGAGCGTTCTTGATCTGCTCCTTGGTGGCGATCACGGTGACGCTCCGCTCGGCGTCGCTGATCCGCCGGACGAAGCCGGCCGGGACCAGTACGCTCCGCCCGAAGACCCACGCCCCGGTGTCGACGACCAGGTGCTGCACCCCCGGCCTGTCGGACTGCCGGTCGACACGCCCCAGCACTCCGTCCGGTGCCTCGACCGTGAAACCCGCCAGGTCCCGCGCCGGTGCGTAGCCGCTGTCGGCCGGGTAGACCCACATGTCCTGCACCCTGAAGCCTCCTGATCATCGAACGCGGCCGTGTGCCGACCACTTCCGGACGGCGTGCCCGCACCAGGGACGCCGGATCCCGGTGCGGGCGCGCCCACGGGACCGGCGGGAACACCGGCGCACGGCGGGCGCCACTCTCCCCGGCCCGCCCCGCGCGTCGCGGCTTCCGGACACGCCTCAGCGCCCGGGGGCGGCGCGGTCCGGAAGGCCGCGGGGTCGGCGGCACCGCTCGGGCCGCTCACTCCTGCGGTGCCCAAGCGGGGACCATCGCCCCCGCGCCGTTCCGGACCGCCTGCACCACCGCGTCGTGCAGGGCCCGGCTCGACTCTTCGGAGGGGCAGGGAGTGGGGCTGCCCGTCATCGTGAACCAGTCGGTCGCGCCGGTGTACTGCAGGGCGACCTGTGCGGTGCCGTCGGCCCAGGTGGTGTGGACCGTGAGATTCCCGGTCATGACACCGGTCTCCTCCGTGAGCGCACCGCCACGCCCTGTGTAGACATTGCGAGTTGTCCATGACGCCCAGCTCATGACTCCAGCGTCACACCACGGCGGCGGAAACGCGACCCACTGCTCCGGCGCCTGGTCGCGGCGCCGGTGGACGTTTGGGGCGCGCGTCAGCGGACAGCCGATCAATCGAGCCATGACGTCGGACGTAATGGGGATGTGAGTTTCATGGCCAAGAAGAAGTCCCGCGCGAAGATGGAACAGGCGAAGGGCAAGGCGAAGGAAGCCACAGGCCGCGCCGTCGGCAACGAAACACTTGAGGCCGAGGGGCGCACGGAGCAGGCGAAGGGTGACGCCCGGCAGGCCAAGGAGAAGACGAAGGACGTCTTCCGCCATTGACGGGGACACAGGGCCGGGCCTGTCGCGATGACGCGACGGGCCCGGCCTTCGCCACGCGGAGAACCAGGTGGTACGCGGAGAGAGCCAGGTCGTACACGGAGTGTCCACGGTCCCGCCGCGCCTCCCGTGCACGGACCGCCCCGGCCGGGTCCGGCCGAGTACGCGCCTGTCGCCCGGCAGCCTGTGAAGCCCTGCGCCGCGCACCGGTGGGGCGCGTCACCGAAGCCCGGTCGCCCCGCGGACGCCGCCTCTAGGGAAGCGCGGCGCCCCGCGCGGTGATCCAGAGCCGGTACCACTCCTCGTGGGTGAGTTCGGGCTCCCGCCGGGCCGCGTCGCCGCACGCGCGGACACGTTCGGGCCGTGCGCTGCCGATGACCGGTGAGATCCGCGCCGGATGCCGCTGGAGCCACCACAGCAGGACGGTCTCCGGCGTGGTGCCCTTCGCCTCGGCGAGAGCGGCGACAAGCTGCGCCGTGGCGTGCTCCGACGCCGTCTCCTGCCGGCCCGTGAAGCGGCCCTGGGCGAGGGCGCCCCACGCCTGCAGGCGGACGCCGTTCGCACGGCAGTGCTCGAGCGTCCCCAGCGGGAAGCCGTTGGCGGCGGCCTCGGGGGTGTTGACCAGAACACCGGCCTCGAGCCAGTCGCGTCGGTGGAGACTCATCTCGAGCTGGTTGGCGACCAGGGGCAGATCAAGACAACTCTGCAGGGCGGAGATCTGCGCGGCGCTCATGTTGGAGACGCCGAAACTCCGCACCAGCCCCTGGCGGTGCAGCGAGGTGAGGGCGTTCGCGATGTCCTGAGGGTCGGCCAACGGGTCCGGCCGGTGCAGCAGCAGCACGTCGATGACGTCGGTGCGCAGACGGCCGAGGCTTTCCTCGACGCGCCGGACGATGCTCGCGCCCCTCAGGTCGTAGACGCCCGGCCCGTCGCCGTCGGCCGGCCGGATGCCGCACTTGGTCTGCAGGACGACGCGCTCACGCAGACCGGGCGCGCGGGCGAGAACCTCACCGAAGACCGCCTCGGCCTTGCCGTGACGGTAGATGTCGGCATGGTCGAAGACGGTGATCCCGCTGTCGAGTGCCGCCTCGACCGCTGCCTCTGCCACGGCTACGTCCGCCGCGCCGTAGGGCGAGGTGTCCCAGCTCCCGCCCAGCCCCATGCAGCCGTACAGCAGCCGCTCCGCACCGGTTTCCGCGTTCGTCGTCACGCGGTCAGCCTTCCACGGGTGGGCGCGTCCGCCCAAACCCATATCGTTGCCGTCCGCTGCCGTCCGGTGCGCAGACGGGTGGCCGGGGGCCGGGCGGGCAGGACAGGCGTCGCGGCCGGAGCGGAGCGACCATGGAAGGAGGGCGCCGCACGGCCGGCCCGTGTTTCCCGGTCGTGCACAGCGCCCGGGAGGCGGTCATGGAGGATTACCCGGAGAGCTACGAGCTCATCTTCCAGGCGTCGGCCGTGGACGACGTGGTCGTGGTCCGGCGCACCGACAAGTCCGGAGCGGGCGGCAGCCCGGTCTACGAGGACGAGACAGGAATCGTGCGCGCCGAGATCAGCGCCCGCGGCGAGGTCCGGATGCTGGCGAGTGGTGGGCACCAGGCACACGAGCTGCCGGTGACGGCGCGGAGAACACCGGCACCCGCCGGTGACGGCTCAGACCGTGCGCCGATGAGCGACGCGCGCGTGAGTGACGGGCGCACGAGCGGAACGCCGCGTTCTGCCCGCCGCCCTACACACGCCGGTCGCTGAAGCCGCAGATCCAGGCCAGGGCGGAGTGCACACCCCGGACGTAGTCCCGGGTGGCTGGGTCGGCCACGGCCTCGTCCTCCCGCACCACCGCGGCGTCGATCTCCGCGGTCAGGAGTTCCATGTCCGGCACACCGTTCGCGCCCGCCCCGGTGACGGGCGCGCGGGCGTCGCGTCCCAGGGCCCAGCTGTATCCCGCGGCCACCCCGGCGCCGTATTCGGGCGGATGCCCACCGCCGGAGAGCAGCGCGGGCAGCTCCCGCTTCGCCGCCTCGGCGTCGGCGTAGGCCCGTACGCCCACGGGTCGGCCTTCGTCCCGTTGTGATCGCGCAGGTGCGGTCACCGATGTCACCTGTCCTTCCGACCCTCGTCGGGCCGTCTCGGTGGAACCACCGACGGACGGCCGCGGTCCGGCGGCCCGTCGGCGGCAGGTCATGTGCGGGTACCCGCGTCGGGCCCCGATTCCACCGGAAGCCGTGAACTACGTGTTCGCACGAGAGGGCGAAGCGCTCCGAGCGGCGTCCCGATCGCTTGCTCGGGCAGGAGACCGTGGACCCGAACCTCTTGCCGGAACGTCATCCCGGGACGCTGGACCTCGCGGATCCTCGGGCGCACGACCGTGCGGCGGCCCCCTGACGCCCGCCTCGCGAAGCTTTCCGTGGCGAGGCACCTCGGGGGCGCGGGCCCAGAGAGCGGCCCCGCCTCCGGGGGGGGGGACGAGGACGGGGCCGCGACGCCTCGCTGCCGGCTGGGGGGGGTGAGCCGGGCGAGCGTTCAACCTTCGGATGCCCGGTCCGCGAGCGGGTATGCCTGCGACTTCGTACGGCGATGTGGCAGTGCCGTTGCCGCCTGTCCGGCAGGGCTGCGTGGGGCCGCCGCACGGAGCATCGTGGAGGCATGCGGCTGCTGCTGACCTCCGACACTCATGTGCCCGCCCGTGCGCGCCGGCTGCCTGCGGAGCTGTTGGATTCCATGAGCAGGGCGGACGTGGTGATCCACGCCGGCGACTGGATCGACGCCGCGACCCTCGATCTGTTCGAGTCCCGGTCCGCACGCCTGCTCGCGGTGTACGGGAACAACGACGGGCCCGAGTTGCGGAGCCGGCTGCCGGAGGTCGCCCTGGCCGAACTCGGGGGAGTGAGGTTCGGGGTCGTCCATGAGACCGGCCCGGCCCATGGGCGTGAACGCCGCTGCGAGAAGCGGTTTCGCGACCTCGACGTCCTGGTGTTCGGGCACAGCCACATTCCCTGGGACACGACGGCGCAGGAGGGGCTGAGGCTGCTCAATCCGGGCTCGCCGACCGACCGCCGGCGGCAGCCCGACTGCACCTACATGACCGCCCGAGTGGCCGGCGGCAAGCTGTCGGAGGTCGAACTGCACCGCCTGCAGCGTCGCCGCTGACCGTGGGGAGATCCGGTCCGGTCGCCCGGTCACGGGTACGGGGTGACCGGGTCAGCCGGTCTCGTAGACGTCGAGACGGCCGCACATGCCGAAACGGCCGCGCGCGGAGGGCCGCTCGGCCCGTATCCGCGCTCTGGCGAGATGGCCGGCGTCCCCTCGTTCGAGCCGGTCCAGCTGGGCGCCCGTCGCATTGGCGGCCGCAGCCGCGCCCGTCCGCCAGCGCTCGCGCCAGGCGCCGACGAAGGGTCGTACCAGGGCCCCGGCAGCCCGGTGGAAGGCGGCCAGCGGCTCCGGATCCCCGGCCTCGACCGCCTCCCGCAGCACCGCGAAGCCTTCGAGAGCCAGATCACGGCGGTGGCGGGCCGCCCGCTCCAGTTCCTCCTCCGAACCGCCCTCGGGCAGGGCGACGGCGGCGCGGTAGGTGGCCGTGTCGGCGAGCAGACGCGGTGGCAGGGTCAGCACCGCGTCGCCCGCCTCCGGCAGACCGCAGTTCTGCATCAGCACGGTGATGGTCAGATCGCCGTCGTTGACCAGGCGGTGGATCACGCCCGGCGTGAACCAGACCAGTGCGCCCGGAGTCAGCGGGGTCTGCTCGAACCCCGAGGCGGTCAGCGTCTGGACCGCGCCCCGGCCGCCGGTCACGGCGTACCCCTCCGAGCAGGTCAGATGGACATGAGGGGTGCCGCCCCGCAGGCCGTCGGCGGACGGCCAGTCGTAGACCCGCAGCCGGGACACGCCGATCCCGCCCGGCAGACCGTCGTGGACGGCGGCCGCGGACGCTTCCGGCGTGCTCACCACTGTCCTCCTCCGGGCAGTAAGCGCTTACCGTCGGCAATGTAGGCCGCCCGGACAGCCATCGTCAAGAGCAGCCATGGTCAAGAGCAGTCATGGCCGAGAGGAGCGATGGCCGAGAGGAGCGATGGTCAACAGCAGTGCAGGGCACCGGCGCGCCGGCGCGCGGCCGGCGCTCACGCCGCCCGAATCGTCAGGCGGCCGTCGGAGCTACCCCGCCGCCAGCCGCTGCGGCAGCCAGCGCAGTTGGGCGGCCTGCTGGAACGGGCCGCCCCCCTCGTGGTCGTTGAAGTCGTAGACCTCGATCTGCTTGTCCTCGTGGGCGTACGCGTTGAATGCGGCGAACACCGTCGACGGCGGGCAGGTCTGGTCCTCCAGCGCCACGGAGAACAGGGCCGGCGCGCGACCGCGCGCCGCGAAGTGCACCCCGTCGAAGTAGGCGAGCGTTCGCGCCGTCTGCTCGGTGCTGCCGCGGTGGACCTTGAGATAGTTGCCCACCTCGCGGTAGGGGTCACGGTCCGTGAGTGTCGTGGCGCGCGGGAAGTCGCACAGGAACGGGACGTCGGGGGCGATGGCCGCGAGGTCCGGCACGAGCCCGGCGGCGGCGAGCGTGATCCCGCCGCCCTGGCTGCCGCCGACCGCGGCGGTGCGGGACGCGTCGGTGGCCGGGTGGGAGCGGGCCGCCTCGATCGCGCGCACCGCGTCGGTGAACACCCGGCGGTAGTAGAACTCGAACGGGTCCTCGATACCGCGCGTCAGGAAGCCCGGGTGCGACGGCGCGCTGCCCACCGGGTCCGCCGTGTTCCCCGTCGACCAGCCGCTGCCCTGGCCCCGGGTGTCCATCACGAAGTGCGCGAAGCCGGCCGACGCCCACAGCAGATGCGTGTGCGGCAGTCCGCGGCCGCCGCCGTAGCCGACGAACTCGACGACCAGGGGCAGTGGTTCGCTCGCGCCGACGGGAAGTATCAGCCACCCCTTCACCGGGTGGCCGCCGAAGCCGGCGAAGGTCACGTCGTACACGCCGACCAAGGTGAGGCCGCTTTCCACGCGCTCGAAGCGGGCGTCGAGATCGTGGCCGCGGGCCTCATCGAGGGTCTTCGTCCAGAACGCGTCGAAGTCCTCCGGCTCGGGGGAGAGGCTGTGGTACTCGCGGAGTTCGGGGAGTGACAGATCGAACAGGGCCATGGGGCCGCCTTCCGTACGGTAATGGGTGAGCAGATCAACACGGAGGGCCGTGACTGGGCAAGTACCGCCCGGAAGCCGGACGCGAGGGCCGATGCGCTGCCCGCAGCGCCACACTGAAGCCGTGCTTCGCCGACTGTGCCTCGCCCAGTGCGCTTCGCCGACCGCGTACCGCCCACTGCGCTGTGCCGACCGCGTACCGCCGACCGCGCCGCCACCGGCTGATCTTGCTTCTGTGCGCGTCCTCGCCCGGCCGCTGTGATCCACTGGACCGGCGGGGGCGCATCAGGACAGGAGCAGCAGTGGCCAGCTACCGACAGCCGGGAGTGGTCCTCACCGACCACCACTTCACCGTCCCGCTCGACCATGACGACCCGGCGGGTGAGCAGATCGAGCTCTACGGCCGTGAGGTCGTCTCCGCGTCCCAAGCGGACGGGTTCCGGCCGTGGCTGGTGTACTTGGAAGGAGGCCCGGGCAACGCGGTGCGCCGCTTCGTCGGAAAGCCGGCCTGGCTCGGGAGGGCCGTGCAGGACTTCCGCGTACTCCTGCTCGACCAGCGCGGCACCGGGCGCTCCACACCCCGGAGCAGACAGACGCTTCCGCAGCGGGGCGGGCCGGCGGCGCAGGCGGACCACCTCGCGCTCTTCCGCGCCGACAGCATCGTCCGCGACTGCGAGAGCGTCCGACGGCGGCTCACCGGCGGAGCGCCGTGGACGGTGCTCGGCCAGAGCTTCGGCGGCTTCTGCGCCACCCACTATCTCTCGGCCGCGCCCGAGGGGCTCGACACCGTCCTGATCACCGGCGGGCTGCCGTCCCTCGACGCCCACGCCGACGACGTCTACCGGGCCGCCTACCCCCGTATCCGCCGCAAGGCCGAGGCCCATTACGCCCGCTATCCGCAGGACGTGGAGCGCGCCCGGCGCATCGCCGCCCACCTCGCCGAGCGGCCGGCGCGGCTGCCCGGCGGCTACACCCTCACCGTGGAGGCGTTCCAGTCCCTCGGCATCCTGCTGGGCGGCCAGGACGGCAGCCACCAGCTGCACTACCTGCTGGAGAACGCCTTCGTGCGCACCGCGTCGGGCCACGAACTCTCCGACGCCTTCCAGGAAGGCGTACGGCCCGTCCTCTCCTTCGCCGGCCACCCGCTGTACGCGGTGCTTCACGAGGTCATCTACGCCCAGGGCAGCAGGCCGACGGACTGGGCGGCCGAGCGGGTGCGCGCCGAATTCCCGGAGTTCGACGCGGTGACGGCGCTCGCGGGCGACGAGCCGGTGCTTTTCACGGGCGAGACCATCCACCCCTGGCACTTCGAGGTGGACCCGGCTCTGCGCCCGCTGCGCGAGTGTGCCGAACTGCTGGCCGCCCGCACCGACTGGGCGCGGCTCTACGATCCCGTGCGGCTCGCGACCAACGAGGTGCCCGCCGCGGCGGCCGTCTACCACGACGACATGTACGTCGACACCGCCGACTCGCTGCGCACCGCGCGCGCCGTGCGGGGCCTGCGGACCTGGGTCACCGACGAGTACGAGCACGACGGGGTGCGGGCGAGCGGGCCCCGGGTGCTGGACCGCCTGCTGGCGCTCGCCCGGCAGGAGCTCTGACACGGGGTCAGGTCATACGTATCCTGCGGGACATGACTGATCCGAAGACCGAACAGCTCCAGGAGATGCCCGCCGACTGGCAGCGCGCGCTCGCGGTCGTCGCCCACCCCGACGACCTCGAGTACGGCTGCGCGGCCGCCGTCGCGCTATGGACCGACGAGGGCCGTGACGTCGCCTATCTGCTGGCCACGCGCGGCGAGGCCGGGATCGACGGCATCGCCCCCGAGGAGTGCGCGCCGCTGCGCGAGCGGGAGCAGCGGGCCAGTGCGGCCGTGGTCGGTGTCTCCACCGTGGAGTTCCTGGATCACGAGGACGGCGTGATCGAGTACGGGACCGCGCTGCGGCGGGACATCGCCGCGGCCGTCCGCCGGCACCGGCCGGAGCTGGTGATCACGCTCAACCACCGTGACACCTGGGGCGGTACGGCCTGGAACACGCCCGACCACCGCGCGGTCGGCCGGGCGACGCTCGATGCGGCAGCCGACGCGGCCAACCGCTGGATCTTTCCCGAGCTGATCTCCGAGCAGGGCCTTCAGCCGTGGGACGGCGTGCGCTGGGTGGCCGTCGCGGGGTCGGCGAGCCCCACCCACGCGGTCGACGCGGGCCCCGGGCTCGACCGGTCGGTGGCCTCGCTGCTGGAGCACCGGCTCTACATCGAGGGTCTGACGGACCAGGACCCGGAGGAGTACTGCCGGGGTTTCCTCACCGGCATGGCGGAGAGGGCGGCGCCCCGATTCGGCGGCCGTCCCGCCGTCATGTTCGAACTCTTCCCGCGCTGAGCCCCCGGCTCTTGGGGATTGCTCATTTGACAAACCACGATGCTGTTTCTGCAATGGAAGGATGAGTGACGACCAGCACGGCCAACGCGACGGGCACGAAGAGGCGCGGCTCGACGCCGTGCTGAACGAGGTGGGCCCCCGCCTCCGCCGGATCCGGCGGGAGCGGGGAGCCACCCTGGGTGCGCTCTCGGAGGCGACCGGCATCTCCGTGAGCACCCTCTCGAGGCTGGAGTCCGGCGGCAGGCGCCCCAGTCTGGAACTGCTGCTGCCGATCGCCCGTGCCCACCAGGTCCCGCTGGACGAACTGGTCGGCGCGCCGCCGGTCGGCGATCCGCGGGTGCGCGCCAAGCCCATCGTCCGTGGCGGCCGGACGATGTACCCGCTCACGGCGCGGCCCGGCGGGCTCCAGGCGTACAAAGTGGTCCACCAGGTCTACGGCGAGGAGCCGGACCCCCGCACCCATGAGGGGTACGAGTGGATGTACGTCCTCTCCGGCCGGCTGCGGGTGGTGCTCGGTGACCACGACGTGGTGCTGGCCGCGGGGGAGGCGGCGGAGTTCGACACCCGGGTGCCGCACTGGTTCGGCTGCGCCGACGACAAGCCGGTCGAGTTCCTGAGCCTGTTCGGCCCGCAGGGTGAGCGGATGCACGTGCGGGCCAGGCCGAAGGGTGCCTGAGGGGCTTCCCGGCGAAGCAAGCGACCGCTTAGTATGCGGGCAGAGCGCAGTACTGCCCTACGTGTGGGAGGCCCCGAGATGCAGGCATGGCAAGTGCACCGCAACGGCGAGCCGAGCGAGGTGATGCGGCTCGAAGAGGTCGACCACCCGGCGCCCGGCGATGGGCAGCTCCTGCTGAAGGTCCGTGCCGCGAACATCAACTTCCCGGACGCCCTGCTCTGCCGCGGGCAGTACCAGGTGCGGCCCCCGCTGCCGTTCACTCCGGGGGTGGAGATCTGCGGCGAAACCGAGGACGGCCGCCGCGTCATCGCCAACCCCGTCCTGCCGGGCGGCGGGCTCGCCGAGTACGTGGTCGCCGATGCCGCCGCCGTGCTTCCCGCGCCCGAGTCGCTCGACGACGCCGAGGCCGCCGCGATGCACATCGGCTATCAGACGGGCTGGTTCGGGCTGCACCGCAGAGCCGCGCTCCGGGAGGGCGAGACCCTCCTCGTCCACGCCGCCGCCGGCGGGGTCGGCAGCGCCGCCGTACAGCTCGGCAAGGCCGCCGGAGCCCGGGTGATCGGCGTCGCCGGCGGTGCCGAGAAGGCCGCCGTCGCCCGTGAACTCGGCTGCGACGTCGTCATCGACCGCCGCGCCGACGACATCGTCGCCGCCGTGAAGGAGGCGACCGGTGGGCGCGGCGCGGACGTGATCTACGACCCGGTCGGCGGGGACGCCTACGCCAAGTCGGCCAAGTGCGTGGCCTTCGAGGGCCGTATCGTCGTCGTCGGCTTCGCCAGCGGCGACATTCCGGCCCCCGCGCTCAACCACGCGCTGGTCAAGAACTACTCGATCATGGGTCTGCACTGGGGCCTGTACGCCACCAAGGACCCGGCCTCCATCGGCCGCTGCCACCGGACACTCACCGACTACGCGGCCAAGGGCCTGATCAAGCCGCTCATCAGCGAGCGGGTCGCCTTCAAGGACGCCGCCGGCGCCGTGCAGCGTGTCGCCGACGGCACCACCACGGGCCGCCTGGTCGTCGTCCCGGACGGAGCCGGCCGATGACGGACGCCGCCGGACTCCTCGACCTGACCCGGAAGCTGCTGGCCGACCATCCGCCGGCCACCACCGACCGCACCGGCTTCCTCAAGGCGCGCTTCGACGCGGGCCTGGCCTGGGTCCACTTCCCGAAGGGCCTCGGCGGGCTCGACGCCCCCCGCGCCCTGCAAGCCGTCGTCGATGCGGAACTCGCCGCCGCGGGCGCACCCGACAACGACCCCCGCCGCATCGGCATCGGCCTCGGCATGGCCGCGCCGACGATCCTCAAGTACGGCTCCCAGGAGGTCAAGGAACGCTTCCTGCGCCCCCTGTGGATCGGCGAGGAGGTGTGGTGCCAGCTGTTCAGCGAGCCCGGAGCCGGCTCCGACCTCGCGGCGCTCGGCACCCGCGCCGTCCGCGACGGCGACACCGGAGACTGGATCGTCACCGGCCAGAAGGTGTGGACCTCCAGTGCGCACGTCGCCCGCTGGGCCATCCTCATCGCCCGCACCGACCCCGACCTGCCCAAGCACCGGGGCATCACCTACTTCGTCTGCGACATGACCGATCCGGGTGTGGAGGTCCGGCCGCTGCGCCAGATCACCGGCGAGGCCGAGTTCAACGAGGTCTTCCTCACCGAGGTCCGTATCCCCGACGCCCACCGTCTCGGCGAGGTCGGCGAGGGCTGGAAGGTCGCCCAGACCACGCTGAACAACGAACGCGTCGCCATCGGCGGCATGCGGCTGCCCCGCGAGGGCGGCATGATCGGCCCGGTCTCGCGGACCTGGCGCGAACGGCCCGAGCTGCGCACCCACGACCTGCACCAGCGGCTGCTCACCCTGTGGGTCGAGGCCGAGGTCTCCCGGCTCGCGGGGGAGCGGCTGCGCCAGCAGCTCGTCGCCGGCCAGCCGGGCCCGGAGGGCAGTGCGATGAAACTCGCCTTCGCCCGCCTCAACCAGGAGATCAGCGGCCTGGAGGTCGAACTGCTGGGCGGGGAGGGGCTGCTGTACGACGACTGGACCATGCGCCGGCCCGAGCTGGTGGACTTCACCGGCCGCGAGGCCGGGTACCGCTATCTGCGGTCCAAGGGCAACTCGATCGAGGGCGGCACCACCGAGGTGCTGCTGAACATCGTCGCAGAGCGTGTCCTCGGGCTGCCCTCCGAGCCGCGCAACGACAAGGACGTCGCCTGGAAGGACCTCGCGCGATGACGGATCTGCTCTACTCGGAGACCGAGGAGGACCTGCGCGCCGCCGTACGGTCCCTCGTCGCCGCCCGCGGCGACACCACGGCCCTCGCCGTACGCGCCGAGGCCGGCTCCCCCCACGACCCGCGGTGGTGGACGTCGCTCGCGGCCGAGATGGGCGCCGCCGGTCTGCTCGTACCCGAGAAGCTCGGCGGCCAGGGCGCGAGCCACCGTGAGGCCGCGGTCGTGCTGGAGGAGCTTGGCCGCGGCGTCGTCGCCGCGCCGTACCTCACCAGCTCGGTCATCGCCACCGAGGTGCTGCTGGGCCTCGGGACGGAGACGGAGGCGGTGTCCGGACTGCTCGGCGCACTGGCGGAGGGCCGCCGCACGGCGGTGCTCGCGGTGCCGCTGACCACGGCACCCGGCGGCCCGCTGCCCGACGGAGGCGGCCGCATCACCGGCGTCGCGGACGCCGCGAGCGCCGATGTGCTGCTGGTTCCGCGGGCCGACGGCCTGTACGCGGTCGAGGCGGCGCAGGCCGCGATCGAGGCGCTGACCCCGCTCGACCTCACCCGGCCGCTCGCGGCGGTGACCGCCCCGGACGGCGGGACGCTTCTCGCCGGCGCGGCGGCGGGCGAGGCGGCGGTGCGCCGGGGGCTGCTCGCCGGGGCCGGACTGCTCGCCTCCGAACAACTCGGCCTCGCCGAATGGTGTCTTCAGGAGACGGTCCGGCACACCGGCGAACGCCACCAGTTCAACCGCCCGATCGGCTCGTTCCAGGCGCTCAAGCACCGCATGGCGCAGCTCTGGCTCGAGGTCGTCTCCGCGCGGGCCGCGGCCCGCTCCGCCGCGGACGCACTGGCGACCGGCAGCCCGGAAACCCCGCTCTCGGTGGCCGTCGCCCAGGCGTACTGCTCACGGGTCGCGGTCCACGCGGCGGAGGAGTGCGTGCAGTTGCACGGCGGCATCGGCATGACCTGGGAACATCCGGCTCATCTGTACCTCAAGCGCGCCAAGGCCGACGAGATCGCCCTGGGCACGCCGGGACGCCACAAGGAGGTGCTCGCCGGCCTCGTCGACCTGCGGGCGCCGTAGGGCGCCTGGTCATGCCGTAACACCCCTGGTTCCGTCGCATCCTTTACATGCGGTTTAATTGCGATCTGTTTGCAATAACGGCTGATCTTCAACAGGGGTGTACACGTATGACGGGCCGATCGATACGGGCTGCGGCCGCCGCGGCCATGGCCGCCGCGCTGACCCTCGGTGCGGCGGCCTGCTCCGCCCCGGGCGGCGGCGCCGGCGGTGCCACGGCGAAGGACTCGGCGGTCGTCGGCATCGCCTACGAACCCGACAGCCTCAGCCCGCTGCTCGGATACGGCAAGGACGGCAACTCCAAGATCTTCGACGGGCTGCTTGCCTTCGACCGGGACATGAAGCTGCGGCCCGCGCTCGCGGCCGGGCTTCCGGAGGTCAGCGCCGACGGCCTCACCTACACCTACAAGCTCCGCCAGGGTGTGAAGTTCAGCGACGGCCATCCGTTCGCCGCGGAGGACGTCGTCTTCACCTACCGGACCATCCTCGACAAGAAGACCAACAACGCGTCCCGGACCGAACTCGACGCCGTCAAGGACGTCAAGGCCGTCGGCGACGACACCGTGGTCTTCACCCTCAAGTACCCCTACGCGCCGTTCGCCCAGCGCACCGTGCTCCCCATCGCTCCGAAGCACATCGCGGGAGAGCAGGACGTCAACACCGGCCCGTTCACCACGAAGCCGGTCGGCACCGGGCCGTACGTCCTCACCGGCTGGTCCAAGGGCGAGAAGATCAGCTTCCAGGCCAACCCGGACTACTGGGGCGGCGCGCCCGCGGTGAAGAAGTTCACCATGGCGATCATCAAGGACGACGACGTCCGCGCCACCCGGCTGCGCGCAGGCGACCTCGACGGCGCCATCCTGCCGCCCAACCTCGCGCGGGGCTTCGAGAACGAGCCGGGCAAGAAGACGTACGAGGCCACCACTTACGACTACCGCACCGTCACCCTGCCGACCCGCAACAAGGTCACCGGCGACACCGCGGTGCGCCGGGCGCTGGACATCGCCGTCGACCGGCAGGCCATCGTGGACAGCATCCTCGAGGGCGCGGGCAAGCCCGCCTACGGACCCGTCCCCACCGACAGCGAGTGGTTCACCGAGGGCACCGAGCGCCGCCACGACCTCGCCGGGGCGAAGAAGATCCTCGACGAGGCGGGCTGGAAGCCCGGCCAGGACGGCATCCGCGTCAAGAACGGTGTCCGTGCCGCCTTCCCGCTCTGGTACGTCACCGGCGACAAGCTCCGCCAGGACCACGCCCTCGCCTACGCGTCCGACGCCAAGAAGGCCGGCATCGACATCACGACCAAGGCAGGCACCTGGGAGGTCATCGAACCGCGCATGAAGCACGACGCGGTGCTCGCCGGCGGCGGCGCGCCCGGCGACCCCGACTTCGACCAGTACCTGCTGCTCACGTCCTCCCTCGCCGGCGACGGCTTCAACAACATGGCCTGGTACGACAACCCGGCCGTCGACAAGGCCCTCGAGACCGGCCGCCGCAGCGGCGACGAGGCCGAACGCAAGGCCGCGTACGACACCGTCCAGCGCGAACTGGTCAAGAACCCCGGCTACACCTTCCTCACCCACATCGACCACGTCTACGTCGTGAACGACAAGTGGGACGGCCTGAGCACCCAGGTCGAGCCGCACGACCACGGACTGGCCTCCGGCCCCTGGTGGAACGTCGAGGACTGGACGCCGAAGAAGTGATCCGCGCCCTGCCCCTCGGGGCGATGGCGCGGATGACGGGACGGCGGGCCCTGTTCGCCGTCCCGGTGCTCCTCACCGTGACGTTCGCGGTCTTCGCCGTCGCAGCCGCCTCCCCCTTCGACCCCGTCAAGGCGTACACCGGAGCCGCCGGGCTCACCGCCTCGCAGGAGAACCTCGACCAGATCCGGGCCAATCTCGGGGTGGACCAGCCGCTGGTCACCCGCTGGTGGGACTGGCTGACCGGCGCGCTGACGGGCGACCTCGGCGACTCCAGCGTCATGCGGCAGCCCGTCGCCGACGTCGTCGCCGAGCGCATCGGCTGGTCCGTACTGCTCGCCGCCACCGCCTTCGCGCTGGCCATCGTGCTCGGCACCGCCCTCGGCGTGCTCGCCGCCCGCCGCCGCGGCGGGTACCTCGACCGGTGCGTCAGCTCTCTCGCCTACACCCTGGAGGCCGCGCCGGCGTTCTGGCTGGGACTCCTCGCCATCTGGTTCTTCGCGCTCGAACTCGGCGTGCTGCCGGCCGGCGGCCTCACCGACACCGCGTCCGACACCGTGACCTTCGGCCAGGTCGCCACCCATCTCGTCCTCCCCGCCGCGGTCCTCGGTGTCAGCCAGCTGCCGTGGTTCTTCCTGTACGTGCGCCAGGGGGTGGGCGACGCCCTCGACGAGGACCCGGTACGCGGCGCCCGCGCCCGCGGCCTGGGCGAGCGCACCGTCCTCGTCGGCCATGCGCTGCGCTCCGGGATGCTGCCGATGCTCACCCTCGTCGGCTCCCGCGTACCCGAACTCATCACCGGAGCACTGCTCGTGGAGACCGTCTTCAGCTGGCCCGGCATCGCCGCCGCCACGGTGCAGGCCGCCATCTCCGTCGACTTCCCGCTGCTCGCCGCGCTCACCGTCCTCGCGACGGCGGCCGTGCTGCTCGGCAACCTGCTGTCCGACCTGCTCTACGGACTGGCCGACCCGAGGGTGGGTTTCGATGGCTGACCTCGCCTGGAAGTCCCACGGCCGTACGCGCCGCTCCACCCGGACCGTGCGTATCACGGTCTCCGCCGTGACCGTCGCGGCGGTGGCGCTGGCGGTACTGCTCGTACCGCCGCTCGTCCAGCTCGACCAGCAGGCCGTCGACCTGTCGATGAAGCTGCGACCGCCGTCTCTCGCCCACCCGTTCGGCACCGACGACGTCGGCCGCGACCTGCTGCTGCGCTGCGTCTACGGGCTGCGCGTCTCGCTGCTCGTCGGGCTGGTGGCGGCCCTGGTCGCCACTGTGATCGGCACGGTGGTGGGCGCGGCGGCCGCCGTGGCGGGCGGCTGGACGGACCGGGTGCTGATGCGGCTGGTCGACACCTTCTCCTCCGTGCCGCACCTGCTGCTCGGCATCTTCATCGTGGCCATGTTCCGGCCCGGGGTGTGGCCGGTGATCGTGTCCGTCGCGCTCACGCACTGGCTGTCCACGGCCCGGATCGTCCGCTCCGAGGTGCTGTCGCTGCGCTCACGTCCGTACGTCGACGCGGCGATCAGCGGTGGCGCGAGCCGGTGGCGGGTGACCGTACGGCATCTGCTGCCCGGGGTGCTCCCGCAGGCGGGGCTCGCGGCCGTGCTGATGGTGCCGCACGCCATGTGGCACGAGTCGGCGCTCTCGTTCCTGGGCCTCGGACTGCCCACGCACCAGGCCAGTCTGGGCAACCTGGTGCAGTCGGCCCGCGGTTCCCTGCTCGCCGGCGACTGGTGGCCGACACTCTTCCCCGGCCTGTTCCTGATCGTCCCCACCCTCGCCGTGGCCGGCCTGGCCGGCGCGTGGCGCGAACGGATCAACCCCCGCCGCCGATCGGAGCTGATGCTGTGAGCCCGAGATCCGACGCCACCGGGCCCGCGACGGCCGTTTCCGGTGCGGACGGCCCCGACGCGGCTGCCGACGCGACACCCAACGTGCTGGCCGTGCGCGGGCTGTCGGCGCGCTTCCGGATGCGCGACGGCCGGCATGTGTCCGCCGTCAGCGACGTCTCCTTCGACCTCGCGGCCGGTGAGTGCCTCGCGCTCGTCGGCGAGAGCGGCTGCGGCAAGTCCGTCCTCGCCTCCGCGCTCCTCGGACTGCTGCCCGCCAACGCCCAGACCGCCGGTTCGGCCGTCGTCGGCGGCGTCGAGCTGCTCGGCGCCGACGAACGCACCCTCGCCCGCACCGTCAGGGGCCGCCTCGTCGGACTGGTCCCGCAGAGTCCCGCGGCCCATCTCACCCCGGTGCGCACCGTCGGCGCCCAACTCGCCGAGACCGTGAGGACCCTGACCGGGCTGCGCGGCCCCGCGGCACGCGAGGCGGCCACGGCGGCGGCAGAACGCGCCGCGTTCCCCGCCGACCACCTCGACCGCTACCCGCACGAACTCTCCGGCGGGCTCGCGCAGCGCGCCGCCACCGCCATCGCGCTCGTCGGTGACGCGCCGCTGCTGCTCGCCGACGAGCCGACCACCGGCCTGGACCGCGCACTCGTCGACCACACCGCCGACGAGCTGCGCCGTCACGCGGACGAAGGGCGCGCGCTGCTGCTCATCACCCACGACCTCGCGGCCGCGGAGCGCATCGCCGACCGGGTCGCCGTCATGTACGCGGGGCGGATCGTCGAACTCACCGCCGCCGGCGACTTCTTCGGCGGCCCCGGGCCGCGCCACCCGTACGCCCGCGGTCTGTTGAACGCGCTGCCGGAGCGGGAGTTCACCCCGATCCCCGGGCTGCCGCCCGAGCTGGGCGATCTTCCCGCCGGCTGTGCCTTCGCGCCACGCTGCGACCGGGCCGACGACGCGTGCACCGCGCTTCCCCGCCTCACCGACGGCGCCGCCTGCCATCACGCCGAGGAGCCGCAGCGTGTTCGAACTGTGTGACATCACCGCCGGTTACGACCGCCGCAGGCCCGTCGTACGCGGTGCCTCCCTGACCATCGCCCCCGGCGAGGCGGTCGGGCTGCTCGGCCCCAGCGGCTGCGGCAAGTCCACCCTCGCCAGGGTCGCGGCGCTGTTGCACCGGCCCGACGCCGGCCGCGTCGTGCTGGACGGCGCCTCCGTGAATCCGGGAGACGGCTGGCGCCACCGCGCACCGCGCGCGCTGCGCACCGCCGTCGGCGTGGTGTTCCAGCAGCCGCGGCTGTCCGCCGACCCGCGGCTGTCGCTGCGCGAGCTGATCGCGGAACCCCTGCGCGCCACGGGCCACCAGCGGTCCGACGCCGCCGCCCGCGCCGAGGGGCCCGCCGCGGCCGTCGGTCTCACCGGCGAACTCCTCGGCCGGCGACCGCACGAAGTCAGTGACGGCCAGCTCCAACGCGCCTGTCTCGCACGGGCGCTGGTGCTGCGTCCGCGCTGGCTCGTCTGCGACGAGATGACGGCCATGCTCGACGCCTCGACGACCGCCGCGCTGGTGGCCGTCATCGAGGACTACCGCCGTGAGCACGGCGCCGGTCTCCTTGCCGTCGGCCACGACCACGTCCTGCTGAACCGCTGGTGCGACCGGACCGTCGACTGGTCCGCGGTCGCGGAGGGATGAGCCGCCGTCGGGTACGGCACATGACGGGCGGCCGGACTCTCGTCGCCGCCCTGCCGGTCGGGCTCCGGCCGCCGGGTACTCACCGGTGTCCTCCCGGCCCTGGAGCGCGGAGGTCACCGTGCCGGCGGCCGGCCGCAACCGTCGACTTCGCGAGGTAGACCCGTACGGCGGACACGCCAGTCGGCCGTACGGGACCTCCGCTGCGCCAGACTGGCCGCCGAATGCCGCAATTCCGGCGCGGCGAAGGAGGTTGGCGATGGCCATTTCGATCTCGGTGGTGCTGCTCCTGCTGGTGCTCGCAGCGATCTTCCTGCGCAGCGGTGGGCTGAAGATGAGCCATGCGGTGGTGTGCGCGCTGCTCGGCTTCTTCCTGGCCGGCACCAGCATGGCGCCGACGATCCACGAGGGCATCGCGGCCACGGCCAACGTGGTGGGAAGCCTCAGGCCCTGATTGGCACGGCGGCAAGGCGGGAAGCAGCACAGGCGTGCCGGTCCGCGACCGGCTGTCGAGCGACAACGATGGGACGCGAGCGATGCCTCTTGAGGGTGAGTACGAGCCGAGCCCCGAAGCCTGGGTGCGCGAACAGGTGGAGGAGTACGAGAGTTCGGGCGGGAGGAGCGGGACGACGATGCGTGGCATGCCCGTCGTCGTCCTCACCAGCCGCGGCGCCAAGAGCGGCAAGATCCGCAAGACCCCGGTGATGCGGGTGGAACACGCGGGAGCCTATGCGCTGGTCGCCTCCCTGGGAGGTTCGGACCGGCATCCGGTCTGGTACTACAACCTGATGGCCCACCCGCAGATCGAGCTCCAGGACGGCCCGGTCCGCAGGGACATGACGGTGCGTGAGGTGACGGGCGAGGAGAAGGCCCTGTGGTGGGGGCGCGCGGTCGAGGCGTACCCCGACTACGACGACTACCAGAAGAAGACGGACCGCGAGATCCCCGTCTTCGTCGCCGAGGTACCGGACCGGGACCGCTGAAAGACCGGGGACCGGTACGCCGGCGGGCGTACCGGTCCCCGGCACGGGGGCCGGGCTACCGGCCGGGTACGGGAAGGTCCTGGCTACCGGCCGGGGACCGCGTTGCCGAAGCCGTTGGTACCCAGCTGTTCGAACCGCTCCTGGACGTTGGCCGCGAACACCCGCTGCTCTGCCGCGGGATATGTCTCGTGACTGTTCATGGCGACCGTCAGCACTCCGCTGACCGGTGCGGTCGGCGATGTCCGCACGGGGGTGCAGAGGAAGCTGAACGCCTGCGGCGTGGCCGAGTCGTAGGTGGTGATCGCCGCATGGGGGAGTGTGGTGGTGCGGCCGGTGTGGAAAGCCTCGTCCATCGCGTTGAAGACTCCGACGGAGTCGAGACCGGGCAGGACCTGCCGCCCGGGGCTGAACTGGGGGACCATGCCGAAGGCGGCGCCCTGTTTGCCGTTGGCGTAGCGCAGCAGATGGTGCGGCCCCTCGGTGAGCATGATGGGGAAGGGCGCACCGTCGAAGACGGCGAACAGCTCGCTCTGCTGGGCGAGCAGGCTGTCCCGTAGCTTGAACTCGGACAGCAGGGTCTCGGTGAGTTCCTGCATCCCCTCCTTGATCTTGCGGTCCCAGGTGCGGGCGACCATGTCGGCCACGCACACCGTGCCGAGGATCATGCCGGTGTTGTCCCGCAGCGGTGTTCCCAGGTAGGAACGCACGCCCATGTCGTTGACCAGGGCGTTGCCCCGGAACCGGGGGTAGTCGAAGACATCGTCCAAGGCCAGCTGGGACCCCTGGGCGACCACGTGGGGGCAGAAGCCGTAGTCGTTGGGTGCCTCGCGGGCTATGTCGCTGAGGTCGAAGACGATGCCTCGGCCTTCGGTGTCGGTGGCACCGTCGGGGGAGTTCGGCGGCACGTACATGCCGCGGAACATCTGCCGTTCGTCGTTGATGAAGTTGACCATGGCGAGGGGCGACTGGGTGAAGCTCGCCGCCAGCCGTGCCACACGGTCGAACGTGGCCTCGGCCTCAACGGTGTTGAGGCCGAGGACCTGCAACCGGAGCCTGCGCTGCTCGCCGGCGTGCCGGGTCTGATCGGGTGTCAGGGGGTCCATGCGACCAGATGAAACCAGATCAGTGGTACCGGGCACTAACCAAGTTCGTTCTTTTCCGCTCCGCTGGGGAGAAGCGCGTGGCCGCGAGGCAGGGCGGAGGTCGTGCACGTGACGGTCTTCCCGTAGCTCGAATCGTGCATTCCGCCTGAATCGGGCGGGATTTCGACCTCCGGCGATCACTTCCCGCCAATTCATCAACCGGAATCGGTCGCGGCGGTTTTACATATGACAATCGTGCGGTGGGTATCGATGCGGCGGACGGCGCCGCGGGGCCGTGGGGAGGGGAACGGGCAGTGGGGCAGGTGCGGTTCGGACAGCAGGGACACTGCCGCGGGCACGGGCAGTACAGTCCTGCCGTCGGCCGTGTCCCGCTCGACGCCACGCGGGGGAGCCGTCCTTCTCCGGGCCGCATGGATGCGGCCCCGGCCCCGCTGGGCATGGCCCGGGGGCTCTCCCGTGCGGCCTGTCCGCCTGCGCCGTGCACCGTGGCACGGCGTCCCGCCCGCCGCACGGTGGCGTCCTTATGGACAGCACCTCGAGCCGCGGGCCCGGCGCCGTCCCCGCCGTCCGTGAGCGCCTGTGCTGCCTGTCCGTGAGAGTCCGCGACAGGCCGGACCCCCGTGCCGGTACCGAACCCGGCAGCACGACGCCGGAGTTCGTCACACCGGGTGAGCCGTGCCGTCCCGGCCGGCACGGCCGCGCGCGCGGCAGCGGCCACCGCCCTGGAGGACGGGCCGGCCGCCGTTCGACCCGGAACCCTCATGGAGCCATGTGAACAGCGCGTTCGTGCATCGGCATCACGAAGCGAAGCATCTAAGGAGTGGTCTGATGAACAGGACGGACGACGTCGACGCACGGTCGGTCGCGGTGATCGGCATGGCCTGCAGGCTGCCCGGCGCCGACGGGCCCGACGAGCTGTGGGAGCTGCTGCGCAACGGTGTGGACGCCACGAGCGAGACACCTCCTGATCGCTACGACGTGGACGCCCTGCACTCCGAACGGCCGGGCCCGGGGATGATCGGCAGCCGACGGGCCGGCTACCTGGCCGACATGGCCGACTTCGACGCCGAGTTCTTCGGGATGTCGCCCACCGAGGCGCTCGAACTCGACCCGCAGCAGCGGCTGCTGCTCATGACGGCCTGGGACGCGCTGGAGGACGCGGGCCGACGTCCCGACGAACTGGCGGGCACACGGACCGGGGTCTTCGTCGGCAACGCGCGCGGCGACTACCTGGAGATCCGCTTCCGCCAGGGTCTGCAGGCGGTGACCGCCTCGCAGCTGAACAACTACCGCTCCCTGCTCCCCGCACGCCTGTCCTACTTCTTCGACCTGCGGGGTCCGAGCGTCCTGATCGACACGGCCTGTTCCTCGTCGCTCGTGGCGGTGCACAGCGCGGTGCAGAGCCTGCGCGCAGGGGAGAGCCCCCTGGCCGTCGTCGCCGGGGTGAACCTCACCCTCCGCCCCGACGAGGGCGTCATGATGACGCAGGCCGGGGCCCTGGCCGCCGACGGCCGGAGCAAGTTCGCCGACGCGGGCGCCGACGGCCACACCCCCGGCGACGCGGTGGGCGTCGTCGTCCTCAAGCGCCTCGCCGACGCCCTGGCCGACGGTGACCCGGTCCGGGCCGTCATCGAAGGCAGCGCGGTCGGCAACGACGGACGCACCAGCGACTCGGTGCTCAACCCCTCGCGGACCGGGCAGGTCGAGGTCCTCCGGTGGGCGTACGAGGACGCCGGTGTGCCACCGGCCCAGGTGGACTACGTGGAGGCGCACGGCTCCGGCTCCCCGGTGCTCGACGCACTGGAGATCAGCGCGCTCGGTGAAGTGCTGGGCGAGGACCGGCCGTCGGACCGGCCGCTGCTCGTCGGCTCCGTCAAGACCAACATCGGCCACGCGGAGGCCGCGGGCGGTATCGCCGGGCTGATCAAGGCCGTGCTGTGCCTGGAGCACGGCCAGGTCCCGGCGAGTCTGCATCTCGACACCGCGACCCCCAGGGTCGCCTGGGACGACCTGCCCGTGCAGGTGCCGGAGAAGCTCCACGACCTGCCCGACCACGGCCGGCCGCATCGCGCGGGGGTGTCCGGGCAGGGCTCCTCTTCCCTGAACGCACACGTGGTGATCCGCCAGGGCGGACCCCGGCCCGGCGCCGCCACGGCGGAGCCGGCCGGCAAGCCGTACCTGCTGACGCTCTCCGCCCGTACACCCGACGCCCTCGCCGCGCTCCGCCGTTCCTGGGCGGAGTACCTCGGACCGGACGGGCCCGGCGCCGCGTTCTGCCTCCGGGACATCTGCTACAGCGCGGCCACCCGCCGTCAGCACCATGAACACCGCCTGGCCGTCGTCGCGTCGTCGCACGAGGAGATGGCCGCTGCGCTCGACGGGCCCGCAGGGACGACGCGGCGCAAGGGGACACCCAAGAAGCTGGCCGAGGCCGCGGACCGCTACCGCGAGAGCGGCACGATCGACTGGCAGGCGCTGTCCGGCGAGGCCGGCCGCTTCGTCCCGCTGCCCCGCTACCCCTGGCAGACCAAACGCTACTGGCCCGACGACGAGCGGGAGGAGCGCACGGGCGACCTCGCGGAGTGGGTGCTGCGCGAGCACGCACGCACCTCCTTCGACGACGACTCGACACTCGTCGACGTCGGGATCGACTCGCTCGCGAAGCTGCGGATCATGGTGGAGCTGTCCGAGCAGACCGGCCGCGAGGTCGACCCCGAGGAACTGGGCGGGCTGCGCACGGTCGGCGCGCTGCGCCGGTGGATCCAGGCGATGGAGGCGCACACGCCATGAGCGACCCCCAGACCGTGTACGGCTGGTTCGAACGTTCCGCCACCGCCTTCGGGGACGACTGCACCGCCCTGGAAGTGGGCGAGGAGCAGCTGACCTACCGCCAACTGCGCGAGCTGGCCGAACGCATCGCCACCCGGCTCGTCGCGTTCAACGGCGGTGTGGCGCCCCGGAGGGTGGGGCTGCTCGCGAGCCGTTCGGTGACCGCGTACGCCGGCTACCTGGCCGTTCTGCGGACGGGTGCCGCCGTCGTCCCCCTCAACCCGGAGCATCCGCCCGCCCGTACGGCCCGTATCGCCGAGACCGCGGGCCTGGAACTGGTGCTCGCCGACCCCTCCGCGGCCGACGCCGACCCCGGGGTGCCGCTGCTCGTGCTGGGCCCCGGTGAGCCGCCCCCCTCTGCGGCCGGGGCGCCGGGCGGACCGCCGGACGGACTGCCGGACCCGAAGACCCGTCCGGACGACATCGCGTACATCATCTTCACGTCCGGGTCGACGGGTGCCCCCAAGGGCGTTCCCGTCTCGCAGGCCAACCTCTGCTCCTACCTCGGCCATGTCGCCTCCCGGTACGGCATCGGTCCGGGCAGCCGCCTCTCCCAGACCTTCGACCTCACCTTCGACGGCTCGGTGCACGACCTGTTCGTCGCGTGGGCGTCCGGCGGCACCCTCGTCGTCCCGAAGCGCAGCCAGCTCCTGTCACCCGTCAGGACGATCAACGCCCTGCGGCTCACCCACTGGTTCTCCGTGCCGTCGCTGATCGCCTTCGCGTCCCGCCTCGGCACCCTCGAACCGGGCAGCATGCCCACGCTGCGCTGGAGTGTCTTCGGCGGTGAGCCGCTGACCCTGGCCGCCGCGGCGGAGTGGCAGACGGCTGCGCCGGACAGCGCCCTGGAGGTGTTGTACGGGCCCACCGAACTCACCATCTCCTGCACCGCCTACCGGCTGCCCCGCCACCGGGCGGACTGGCCCCGCACGGCCAACGGAACGGTTCCGATCGGGACCGGTTACCCGACGCTGGACATCCTGCTGCTGGACGACGACGGCCGGCCCTCCGAGGCGGGCGAGCTGTACGTCCGAGGTCCGCAGCGCTTCCCGGGCTACCTGGACCCGGCGAACAACGCCGGCCGGTTCCTGCCTTCCGGCGGCGGCGCGGCCGCGGCCGCCGACAGCGCGGACCTGCCGCTGACCGAGAAGCACTGGTACCGCACCGGGGACCGGGCGGCCATGCACGACGGGCACCTGGTGCATCTGGGCCGGACCGACCACCAGGTCAAGATCCGCGGTCACCGGATCGAACTGGGCGAGATCGAGGCCACGCTGAGGGAGCAGCCGGGCGTGCGCGACGCGGTCGTGCTCGCGGTCCAGGCGTCCGACGGCGAACCGGAGCTCGAGGCCGCGGTGAGCGGCACCGGATGCGTGGACCAGCGGTTGTACTCCGCACTGAGCGAGCGGCTGCCGCCCTACATGCTGCCCCGCCGGATCGTCACGCTCGAGGAACTGCCGCTCAACGCGAACGGCAAGATCGACCGGCACGCCCTGCTCGCCCGGCTCGGGAGCAGCCGCTGAACCGCGCGACGGACGGTGCGCACGCCTGCGGCGCACGTGCCGTCCCGGTCCCCCGTTCCTCCCCACGTCTGTGAGGTACGCACGTCCATGTTCGACGCCATCGTGGTAGGGGCGCGCTGCGCCGGAGCTCCCACGGCCATGCTGCTCGCCCGAGCGGGGCACCGGGTGCTGATGCTCGACCGCGCGGGTTTCCCCTCCGACACCCTCTCCACCCATCTCGTCCACCAGCCAGGCGTGGCCGCGCTCGCCCGCTGGGGAGTGCTCGACGCCGTACGTGCCACCGGATGTCCGCCCCTGGACCGCGCGGTCTATGAGGTGGCCGACATCCGCCTCGAAGGCTGCGGCCGGGGAGTCGAGGGCCAGCGGGCCGGTTACGCCCCCCGGCGGCACGTGCTGGACGCCGTCCTGGTGGACGCGGCCGTCGCCGCCGGGGTCGACTTCCGCGAACGGTCCTCTGTGACGCGGCTCCTGCACGACGACTCAGGACGCGTCGTCGGCGTGGAGGGCACCCACGGCGGCCGCCCGTTCACCGAGCGGGCGCCCCTCGTGATCGGAGCCGACGGTATGCGCTCCACCGTCGCGAGACTCGCCAAGGCGGCCTTCACGACCAGGGATTCCCGGCTGACCTGTGCGTACTACGGCTACTGGGAGGACGTGCCGGCCACCCTCGAGCTCTATGAGAGCCCAGGCAGCTGGGTCGCCGCCGTGCCCACCAACAACGGGGCGACGCTCGTCCTGGCGTACTTCCCGCAGTCCCGGTTCGACGAAGTGCGGACCGACCCGCACGCCGCCCATCTCCGGCAGGTCCGGGCCACCGCCCCGGCCCTGTACGACCGGCTCGACGGCAAACGACGCGTCGAGCGGCTGCGCGGAACCGGTGACCAGCAGAACTTCTTCCGGCAGGCGACCGGCCCCGGCTGGGTCCTGGTGGGCGACGCGGGGCACCACAAGGACTCGATCACCGCGCGCGGTATCAGCGACGCGTTCCTTCAGGCCGAAGCGCTGGCAGGGCAGGTGGCCGGTCGGCTCGGCGGCGACCCCGGCAAGCTCGACGAGGCGCTGCGGAACTATGCGGACGAGCGTGACAGATCCCTCGCCGCGGGGTATCAGGCCACGCTGTCGGCGGCGCAACTGGCCCCCCACGAACAGCGTCTGTCGTTGCTGCGGGCGGTGAGCAAGGACCCGGAGCTGACGGCGATCTACTTCGACATGGTCGCGGGCATCGGGACCGCCGGAGCCCTCTACACCCCGAAGCTGCTGTCGCTGCTGTGACCTGCTCGCCCCGGTCCGTCCCGGCGTGCCCGGGCACGCCGGGGACGGCAAGATCCATCCGGCCGAAGGGCGCGGGTGAAGGCGCGGCATGATCCTGGTACGGTTCAACCGCCCCGCCGCCTTGTGTGACTATCCGTCAGGATACTGAGTGTGAGGGGCACTTGGACATTGAATCGTCCCTTACTGCCATGAGTGGTGTGTTTCGCTGCGTATGAGGAATCAGATGCCAGGCACCCGCGACCAGCGGACAACTCACAGGTCCGCCCCGCGCAGATCTCTCCGCACGTCGTTCGCCGTGCCCTTTGTCGTCCCGGCCCTGTGCCTCACCGGACTGTGGGGCTACACGGCGACCGGGCTCGTCGACGAGCGGATGCAGGTCGGCGCCGACGTGGACCGGCTCGTCTCCGTCGGGCAGCCCGCGCACGGTGTGCTGTCGAGCCTGCAGGACGAACGCCGCCTCACCGCCGTCTGGCAGGCCGACCGCACCCCGGCCTCCCGCGCCGTCCTGGACAGTGCCCGGGGCAGGACCGACGCCGCGATCGAGGACTACCGCCGCGTCTCGCCGTCCGGGCTCGACACCGCCGCGCTGAAGAGCCGCGCCACGGCGCTCGACAAGGCGCTCGGCAAGCTGGCCGAGCGCCGTAAGTCGATCGACGCGCGCAGCCTCTCCGTCACCGACGCCTTCCAGTACTTCACCGACACCGTCGCCGACGCGGCGGGGGTGCTCTCCGCCGCGACCCGGACCGAGGGCGGGGCCGTCGTCAACAGTGTCGCCGCCGCGGCCTCCCTGGTGCAGGTCACGGAGATGCTCTCGCGTGAGGACGCGATGATCTCCGGTGCCCTGCCGTCCGGCAGGATGGCCACCGCGGACCGCACCCGGTTCGGCCAGTACACGGCCCTTCGGCGGGAGGCCGCGGAGGGTCTGCACGCGTCCGACCTCCCGTCGGACGGCGCCGCCGTCTACGAGGACCTCACCGGCAGCCCGTCGTGGAAGGCGCTGGCGTCGCTCGAGGACGCGGTGGCCGCCGACCGCGACAGTGAGCTGCCCGACAAGGCCACGGCCTGGCCGGACGACGCCGGCAGCCTTGTCAAGGACCTGCAGGGCCTGAACTCCGCCTTCCTCGAGGACCTGGCCGGCATCGGGTCTGACCGCGCCGACGGCCTCGTGCTCGGTGTTGCTCTCGGGAGCGCCGGCACCGCGGCGGCCCTGGGACTCGTCGCGGTGCTGGCCCTGCGTGTACGGCGCTCCGTGCTCGGACGCCTCGCGGAGCTGCAGCACAAGGCCGAGGACCTGGCGGGCAGCCGGCTGCCCGAGGTACTGGCCCGGCTCGAGCGGGGCGAACCGGTCGACCCGGTCGCGCTGCCCGCACAGGGGCAGCCCGCCGGTGACGAACTGGGGCGGCTCGACGCGGCGATCGAGCAGCTGGCGCGTGTCGCCGCGGACACCGCGGCCCGCCAGTCCCTCGGCCGCGAGGGTACGGAGAAGGTGTTCGCCAAGCTCATCCGCCGTACCCAGACCCTGATCCACCGCCTCATCTCGCTCCTGGACGACCTCGAGCGCAAGCATGAGGACTCGGACCTGCTGAAGGACATCTTCCGGGTCGACCACCTCGCCACCCGTGTGCGGCGCCACTCGGAGAACCTGGTGATCCTCGGCGGCTCGCCGCCCACCCGGCGGATGACCGCCCCGGTCTCCATCACCGACGTGATGCGCAGCGCCGTGGCGGAGACCGAGCACTACACCCGGGTCAAGGTGAAGAACCTCCCGCCGGAACGGCGGGTATCCCTCGCCGGCCGGGCCGTCGCCGACGTCACCCACCTGCTGGCGGAACTCATCGAGAACGGCACCAACTTCTCACCGCCCGACACCCAGGTGTTCGTCAGCGCGACGAAGGTCGCCAGGGGACTGGCGCTCCATGTCGAGGACCATGGTCTCGGGATGCCGGAGGAACACCGCGCCCGGGCCAACCGGCTGCTGGTGGACCCGCCCAAGCTCGACATGATGACCCTGGGCGAGGACCCGCGGCTCGGCCACTTCGTGGTGGCCAGGCTCGCGGAGCGGCACAGGATCAAGGTGGAACTGCGCGAATCCGTCTACGGCGGGACGCTCGCGATCGTGCTCGTGCCGGCGGCACTCCTCGAGGAGCAGGACTCCCCACTGATGGAGCACCTCAGATCAGCGGCCGCGGAGCCTGAAGCGCCCGCCGTGCCCGCCGCGCCGGAGATCCACGCCGAGGTCCGGGCGCCCGCCATGGCGGGAGGCGGCGCAGCCACCGCCGTGCAGGGCAGGACCCACGACCCCCAGGGGTACCCCGAGTACGGAGGTGCAGGTCTGTTGCCGGCCGTATCCGCTCACCCGTCTGCCTCCGGGCACGGCCCCGGGGCCGCCCCGGGCCCCGCTCCGGTCCGGGCCCCGGCGCCCGCTCCGCACCCCGCTCCCGCTCCCGAGTGGACGCCGCCGCAGGGGCATCCCGATCCTGAGCCCGCGCCTCCCGGGCCGCCCGCCCACACGGACCCCCGGGACGGCTCGTCGCCCCTGACGACTCCTCGCGTGCTGCCGCAGCGCACCCGGGGTGCCAGTCTCGCGCAGCAGTTGCGCAAAGAGGCCGCGCAGGCGGCGGGCGAGGCCCCCGAGGACGAGAGCGGCGGCCTTTCTCCCGGCGAATCGGCCCGCACCATGATGGCCATCCAGCAGGGAATGAAGCGGGCCCGGATCTCGGACACCGACGAGTCGGCTGGTGCGGACGGTCAGGCGGAGTCGCCCGACCGCAGCACCAACTCACTGTGAGGGAAAGACAGTAATGACTGAGCAGGTAAGAGCCACTCCCCAGCTGGACTGGCTGCTGGACAGCCTCGTCGAGCAGATCCCCGAGATCCGCTGCGCCATCGTCCTGTCCGGGGACGGCCTTCTCATCGGCAAATCGAAGGGCCTCGGCCGGGACGACGCCGAGCATCTGTCGGCGGTCGGGTCGGGCATGCACAGCCTCGCCCGCGGCGCCGCGCGCCACTTCCACGGCGGCGAGGTGCAGCAGACGGTCATCCAGATGGACAGGGCGTTCCTGTTCGTCACCGCGGCGGGCCGGGGCGCGAGGCTGGCCGCGATCGCCTCGGAGGAAGTGGATGTCGGGATGATGGCGTTCGAGATGGGCACGCTCGTCAAGCAGGTGGGCAAGTACCTCAGCGCCGCGCCTCGCGTGCAGGCTTCCTTCCACGGTCATATCCAGGATGCCTGAGGCACCGTGGTCCGACGACGAAGGGGCCGGACGCCATGTCCGGCCGTACGCCATCACCGGCGGCCGTACCCGCCACAGCCAGCATGCCTTCGCGCTGATCACGCTGGTCGTCACCAGGTCCCTGGAAGACGGGGGGCACGAGCCGCTGGAGCCGGAATCCGCCGAGATCCTGGAGATCTGCCGGGATCGCGCGGTGGCGGTGGCGGAGATCGCCGCCCACCTGGATTTGCCGGTCAGCGTGGTGAAAGTCCTCTGCGGGGACCTGCTGAACTCCTCGTTGATCCTGGTCCAGTCCCCGCCCGACGAGTCGGAGAAGCCGAGCGTGGAACTCATCGAAAGGGTGATGGATGCTATCCGCCAGCTCTGAGCCGGTCATGCCGACGGCTCTGAAGATCCTCATCGCGGGCGGCTTCGGCGTGGGCAAGACCACCATGGTCGGCTCGGTCAGCGAGGTGCCTCCCCTGGAGACCGAGGAACGCATCACCGAGGCCAGCTACGGGATCGACGACCTGGCGGGTGTGGAGGGCAAGCACTCGACCACCGTCGCCATGGACTTCGGCCGCATCACCGTCTCCCCCCAGCTGGTGCTCTACCTGTTCGGCACCCCCGGCCAGGACCGCTTCTGGTTCATGTGGGACGACTTGGCGCTGGGCGCGCTGGGCGCCGTGGTCCTGGCCGACACCCGGCGGCTGGACGCCTCGTTCGCCTCTGTGGACTTCTTCGAGGAGCGTCAGATCCCCTTCGCGGTGGGTGTCAACTGCTTCGACGGCAGGCGCGAGTGCACCGCCCAGGAAGTACGGTCCGCGCTGGCCCTCGATCCCGCCACACCCGTCATGCTGTGCGACGTCCGTGACCGCAACTCCAGCAAGACGGTGCTGCTCGCCCTTTTGGAAGCGGCGAGGGCGCAGGCGTTCGCCCGGATGACACCGGCCGGCCGCTGACGACCGGGCCGCCGTCCGCCGCACGTCCCACGGCGCCGGCGGCCCCCGGTCAGGCGGAGTTCACCCAGTCGCAGAGCGGGCACCCGCCAGTGCCTCGGCGGGATCGGCGGAGGCAGGGCCGGCCGGTGCCCAACCGCCGCGCTCCTTGCGGAAAGGCCACCACTGCCCGTCCGGGCCCAGACGCAGTTGCGTCCCGGCGCCGACCACCGTCCAGCGGGCCGGTCCCGTACGCAGCAGCCGCGGCCGGTCCGCCTGCGCCGCCTCGGCCCAGGCGGACGCGAGTGCCCGCGCCGCCCGCGCCTGCTGCGCCGTGTCCGGCGTGAAGTCCTCCTCCAGTGCCGCCAGTCCGGCGGCCCGGCCGAACCGCCAGGCCCGGACGGCCAGTTCGGCTCCGGCACGCGTCCGTCCCGTCCCGGTGGCGAGCCGGCCGGCGATCACCGGGCCCGGCACCGACGCGGCCATCCGCACGGCGTCCTGGTCCCGGGTCGGCACCGCTTCCACAGGCTGCCCGTCATGGCCGGGTGCGAGCGCCCGGGCCAGTATGAGACGGGCGCGTGCCGCCGCGTCCGCGACGAGGAACTCCAGCGCCTCGGTGTCGAGTCCGTCACCCGGAGGCGTCGGCGTGTCGAGGGCCGGCGCAGGCCCGGGCTCGTCGGGCAGCGGGGGCGGGGCGGGCAACGGCGGCAGAACCCTCCCCGCCCCGAACGCCTCTTCCGCACGCACCCCGCTCTCCCTGTGCACTGCGTCCTCCGCCGGTGCGCCTGCTTCCGCCGGCTCCTTCACCCGCGCCACGCTCCGCAGTTGCAGTTCGTCCAGCAGGCGGCGCTCCCCGCGTCCGCGCATGAGCAGCAGTATGAACGGGTCCTGGTCCAGCAGACGGGCGACCTGGTAGCAGAGCGCCGCCGTGTGCGGACAGTGGTCCCAGGTCTCGCACGTGCATTCCGGCTCGAGGTCGCCGGTCCCGGGAAGCAGTTCCACACCGGCCGCGGCGGCGTCCTCCACCAGATGCGGCGGCATGTCCCGGTCGAGCAGCGCCGCGATGTGGCCCGCCCGGTCCGTGGCCATGTCCAGGAACCGTTCCCACTCCTGCTCGCCGAGTTCCTGGAGCAGCACGTCACTGCGGTACGCCGTGCCGTCACGGTCCCGAACCACCGCGGTGATCCGTCCCGGCCGCACGGAGACCGCGCCGACCGCGCCCCGCATGGCGTGCCGGCGTCCCTTCTTCAGCTGCTCGCCGTCGAGGGCCGTGTCCTGCAGCGCCTTGATCCATGCCCGGCCCCACCACGTTCGCGCGAACCCCCTGCCCCGGGCGGGCGGCAGCGCGTCGAAGGTCCTCTCGGGCCGGTCCGGTCCGTCGGATGTGTTCATCGTCCAGCTCCCCGCAGTTGCACCAGCTCGGCCAGTTCGGCGTCGGTCAGTTCGGTGAGGGCGGCCTCGCCGGAGCCGAGCACCGAGTCCGCCAGGTCCTTCTTGCGTTCCAGCATCCGGGCGATCCGGTCCTCGATGGTGCCCTCGGCGATCAGCCGGTGCACCTGGACCGGACGGTCCTGCCCGATCCGGTAGGCACGGTCGGTGGCCTGCGCCTCGACGGCCGGGTTCCACCAGCGGTCGTAGTGCACGACATGCTCGGCCCTGGTGAGGTTCAGGCCGGTGCCCGCCGCCTTCAACGACAGCAGGAACACCGGGACCTCACCGTTCTGGAAGCGGACGACCATCGCCTCCCGCTCCGCCACCGGGGTGCCGCCGTGCAGGAACTGCGTCGGCACGCCGCGCCCGGCGAGATGCTCCTCGAGCAGCCGAGCCATCTGCACGTACTGGGTGAAGACGAGCACGCTCGCGTCCTCGGCCAGGATGGTGTCCAGCAACTCGTCGAGCAGCTCGAGCTTTCCTGAGCGGTCCGCGATCCCGGGTTGTTCTTCTTTCAGGTACTGCGCCGGGTGGTTGCAGATCTGCTTGAGCGAGGTCAGCAGCTTCACCACCAGACCGCGCCGCTCCATGCCGTCCGCCTCGGCGATCGCGGCGAGGGTCTCGCGCACCACCGCCTCGTACAGCGCCGTCTGCTCCGGTGTCAGCGACACGGCCCGGTCGGTCTCGGTCTTCGGCGGCAGCTCGGGCGCGATGCCCGGGTCCGACTTGCGCCTGCGCAGCAGGAACGGGCGGACGAGCGCGGCCAGCCGGCGGGCGGCCGCCGGGTCCGCACCGCCCTCCACCGCCTGCGCGAAGCGGCTGCGGAACGCGCCGAGTCGCCCGAGCAGCCCGGGCGTGGTCCAGTCGAGGATCGCCCACAGCTCGGACAGGTTGTTCTCCACCGGCGTGCCGGTGAGGGCGACCCGGGCCTTCGCACCGATCGTGCGCAGCTGCCGGGCGGTCGCCGAGTACGGGTTCTTCACGTGCTGCGCCTCGTCGGCGACGACCATGCCCCACGGGGCCTCGGCGAGCCGCTCCGCGTCCAGCCGCATCGTGCCGTACGTCGTCAGGACGAACTCGCCGTCGGCGAGGCCCTTCAGGCAACGGGTGGCGCCGTGGAAGCGCCGTACGGGCGTGCCGGGCGCGAACTTCTCCACCTCGCGCTGCCAGTTGCCCATCAGCGACGTCGGGCAGACGACGAGGGTCGGGCCGGCGGCCGAGGCATCGGTCTGCCGGTGCAGATGGAGTGCGATGAGCGTGATGGTCTTGCCGAGTCCCATGTCGTCGGCGAGGCAGCCGCCGAGGCCCAGGGACGTCATCCGGTGCAGCCAGCCCAGGCCGCGCAGCTGATAGTCGCGCAGGCTCGCCGCGAGCGCCGCCGGCTGTGCGACGTCCTGCGGCCCGCCCTCGGGATCCGCGAGCCGTTCGCGCAGGCGCTCGAGCGCACCGGACGCCTCCACCTCGACCGTCCGCCCGTCCACTTCCGCAGAGCCGGTCAGCACGGCGCCGAGCGCGCCGACGGGGGAGATCTTGCGGTCCCGGCTCTCACGGGCGCGTCGCGCCTCGGCCGGATCGATGAGCACCCACTCGTCGCGCAGCTGTACCACCGGCCGCCCCGCCTCGGCGAGCCGGTCCAGCTCGGCCCGGGTGAGCTGGTGACCGCCCAGTGTGAAACGCCAGTCGAAGGAGAGAAGGGCGTCGGCGGACAGGAAGGACGGAAGGCCCGAGGAACGTTCGTCCCGGCCGTCCCCGTCTCCGCCGGGTGGGCCGATCACCGCGCGTGCCGTCAGCTCACGGGCGAGCTGCCGCGGCCAGTGCACCTGGACACCGGTGGCGGCCAGGGCGCGGGACGCCTGGCCCAGCAGCTCTGCGACCTCTTCGTCGGCCAGTTCGACGGCGTCGGGCACGGCGGCTTGGAGGAGGGGTGCCAGGCCCGGCCAGGCGTGGGCCGCGCGGCGCAGGGCGAGGAGCGCGTCCAGCCGGGCCCGCGGCCCGAAGCCTGCCGCCGCGGCGGTGGTCCTGGCCCACAGGTCGGCGGCGTCGGCGACGAGCGTGGGGTCGTTGACACTGTGGATCTGCAGCACGGCACGGAACGTGGGCGCTTCGTCCGTTGCTTCGCCCCCCATTGGGCCCGCCATTTCGATCCGCAGCGAGAGGCGCACGCCCGCGTCGTACCCGGCCGCGATGTCCGCGGCCCAGGACCGCAGCCGGGGCAGATGCTGAGGCTCCGCAGCGGCGTACGCGGGGCCTTTGGCGGCGAGGGGCGCGGCGGGCGAGCGGGGCAGCCCGTCCGCGACCGCGTCGAGGAACCGGCGCAGCAGGCCCTCGGGTTCGGGCAGCAGCAGCGTCCCGGCAGACGCGTCCAGGGGAACGGCGTGCGCGGTGGGCGGCATGGAGGCCGCGAGCCTCCGCAGCCGCTCCAGGTCCCCGGGCGCCAGGGGTCCCACACGCCAGGCGTCCCGGTCGGTGGGGCTCAGGCCGGGCAGCAGCAGTCCGCGCGCGGCCAGTTGGAGCGCCAGCACGGCTGCCGCGCCCCAGAACGCCGCCGAGCCCGAGGAGGCCCCCGCAGCGGCGCGGGCCCGGGTGAGGACCGGCAGCGCGTCCCGGACGGGCAGCAGCAGCGCGGGTACTTCGGTGGTGCGGATGTCGGCCGTGACGACGGTCAGGGGCCGGAGCGCATCGTCATCGGCGGGCAGCTCGCCGCCGTCCGGGTGCCAGAACGCGACGTGGCCGGTGCGGGCAGGGTCGCCGGGGAGGAAGACGGCCGAGCAGCGGATGAGTGCGGAGAGCGCAGGCGCAGGCAGGTCGACATGCACGGCGATGACGTGTCCTCAAATTTGACTACTGCGGGACCGAAGCGCCGAGTGTACATCATCGCCGGGCCCACCCCGGCGGGCCGGGCCCGGTGACATGGCTCACTCCACGGCCACGCCCCGTCTGCCGTACCGTCGGGGGTGTGGTCAGTGCCACCCCGGGCAGCGGGATTGCCCCCACGGGGCCCGGGTGGTGGCGCCATCGCCCGGAAGGGCCCCCGGTCCATACGTTTGTCAGGCCGGAGCAGTCGGACAGTTCGCGCATCCGGCGTACCCGTCGTCCTTCGCGCTCGCGCGCATCCGGCGCACCCGTCATCGACAGACCGGAGACCCACCATGCCCCAGGGCACAGCCGTCCTCGTACCGCCCCCCGCCCCCGCTGCCGCCCGGCCGGCGGGAAGCGAATTCGCCCCGCTGCTGCGGACCGTCAGGGAACAGGGGCTGCTGGAGCGCCGCACCGGCTGGTACGCGCGCGGCATCGTCGTGAACCTCATGGCCCTCGCCGCAGTCGTCGCCGGCGTGGCGCTGGCCGGCGGCTCCTGGTGGGTGCTCCTCCTCGCACCGCTGCTGGCCCTGTTCTCGACCCGCGCCGCCTTCTTCGGCCACGACGCCGGGCACGCGCAGGTCGCCGCGGACCGCCGCACCAACCGCATCGTCCAGCTGGTCCACGCCAACCTGCTGCTCGGGATGAGCCAGGAGTGGTGGAACGACAAGCACAACCGGCACCATGCCAATCCGAACCACCTCGACAAGGACCCCGACGTCGCGGCCGACGTCCTGGTCTTCAGTGAGAAGCACACGGCGGGCCGCGCGGGGCTGAGCGGCTGGCTCACCCGTCACCAGGCGTGGCTGTTCTTCCCGCTCACCACGCTCGAGGGCATCGCGCTCAAGGTCTACGGCTTCCGGGCCGTGTTCTCCCGGAGCACAGGGGGGCGCCAGTCACGCGGGGAGCGTGTCCTCGAGGGTGTGATGCTGATCGCCCACGTCGCCGCCTACGGGGCCCTGCTGCTGACCGCCATGTCCGTCGGGCAGGCCGTGCTCTTCGCGCTCGTGCACCAGATGGTTCTCGGCCTGCACCTCGGCATGGCCTTCGCCCCGAACCACAAGGGGATGGAGATGCCCGACGAGCAGACCGGTACATCCTGGGGCCATCTGCGCCGCCAGGTCCTCACGTCCCGCAACATCCGCGGCGGCCGTGTCACGGACTGGTTCCTCGGCGGTCTGAACTACCAGATCGAGCATCATCTCTTCCCGAGCATGCCCCGCCCGCACCTGAAGCTCGCCCAGCCGCTGGTGCGTGCGCACTGCCGGTCGCTGGGCATCCCGTTCACGGAGACCGGGCTCGTGGAGTCGTACCGCCAAGCCCTCACCCACCTGCACGAGGTCGGCGCGCCGCTGCGTGCCGCTGCATAGTGGAACTCTGGGGCGGGTGCGTACGTTCTTCACAGCAGGAGCGGCCACGGCCGCGGAGGAGGCGTCGGAAATGTCGACACGTACGAAGATCGTGATCGGGGGAGTGGCCGTCGGCCTGCTCCTGATGCCGCTGCTCGGATTCTGGCTGTCGCTGCTGGTGGTGCTCGGTGTGCCTGCCGTGGCGTACCTGATGCTCGACCCGAGCCAGCGCCGCAGGCTGCGGCGTGTGTCCCACAAGGAGATCGGCCGCTGACCGCCGCGTCGGCGACCCGCTGACAGGCACCCGGGCCCGAGGGCTCGGGTGCCTTTGTGCCCGGGGCGCGGGGCGCCTTCGCGTTCCGTTGCTCCGTCGTTGCGCCGGGAGGAGCACTCCGTTGCTCCGTCGTTCGCCGGGAGGAGCCGACCGTGGGGTCCGGTGCTGCCGCACGCGACTCACGAGGGGTGGACGGCCACCTTCTCCAGCGCCTCCAGCAGCCCCGGCAGCTCCGGGCCGCGGCCCACCGGAACGACCTCGCCCGGCTCCTCGTCCAGCAGCAGGAACGCGATGTCGTCGGTCCTGGCCACCAGTGACCACCCGGGCCCGTCCGCGCGCAGCGTCCTGGCCCCGCCCGGGGCGAACGACGAGCGCACCCGGCCCGGCGGCGGGGCCGTCTCCACGTAGGCCCTGGCCTCCTCCAGGGCGCGGCGGACGATCTCACGCGGCGGTGTGCGCTCCTTCCCCGTTCGGCCGGAGGCGGTCCCCGCCTCCACGTCGTCGATCCGGGCCCGCCACTGCGCCCACTGGAGGGCCACCTCGTCGGCGCCGAGCCGGCGCTGGGCAGGGCCCCAGATGTCCGGATCGGGCGGGGCCAGCGGCGGCCGGTCGCCCTCCTCGGGGACCGGGTCGTGCGGTGCAGGCACTCCCGGCGCGGCGACCGCGACGGCCAGCGGCCAGCCCGGCAGCGCCGCCACCACACTCTGCTCGCCGGGGGAGAGGTCGTAGTCCATCCCGCAGTCCCACGAGGCGATGGCGACGGCGACGAGGGACACGTCGTCGACCACGACCGTCCAGCGGGCGCCGTCGGAGTCCTGTCCGAGGACGAGCCCGTAGCCCTCGGCGCACGGCTCGACGGCCAGCGCCCGGCACGCGGCCGGGTAGTCGTCGCCGAGCACACTCGGGAACTGCGCCGGTGTGAGCAGCACCGCGGTCAGCACGTACAGCGAGTCGTCGTCGACGGTGTCTTCCACGCCGGCCACGGCCACCTCCCCTGCCCATCGTTCGTCGGCGCACCTTAACCAGTGGGTAACCCGCACGTCGAGGGCGGGCAGCGGCCAATTCGATCCCGCCTGCTCCGCTCGCGAGGGCCGGAGAGGCTCCGGTGCCACGGCCTCCACCGGCTCGTTCCGCTCCCCGGCGGGCTCCGCGGGCTCGGAGACCCTGCGAAGCAGCCGCCTGCGGCCTGCCGCCCGCCGCCCGCCGTCGGTCGGCATCGGGACGTGACGGGGCGTGGCGACGGCGCCGGGCCGGGTCCCCCGGGTAGGCAGCCTGCCTTCTCCAGCCGCTTGACCGCCGGGTGGACGGTGCTCTCGGCCACGGGCCCACGAGACCGGTCAGTGCGGCGACGTGACCGGTCGGCGTGGCGACGCGCTGACGATGTTCGCAGCCGGGCAGCGGCGTCTCGGGCAGGAATCGGCCACCATGTGCCTCGCCGACGCCCTCGCGCTGCACCGCGGTGCCACGGGTCCGGTCCGGGGCACGCGGCCCACCGTGCGCCGGATGTTCATGGAGCCCGTGGTGGACCGCACCTGCTCCTGGGGCAGCGCAGCGGAGAACTGCCCTGCCGCGACGAGCTGGTGCCCCATGGCGTGCGGGTGGTGACCGTCCCGGGCGCGGGCCACCACGTCATGTCCGACGGCCCGACGCCTTCGCGGCGCGCCGAACACCCGGCCCCGGGTGGGCGTTTCAGCACCCAGTGCCGGCGTCTTCACACTGGGCGGCTCTCCGTGGCGTCCCGCCGGCGTACCGCCAGTGCGAGAAAGCGGTCGTCCTCGTCGGTGCAGGAGGTCAGCCGCCAGCCCGAGCGGGAGAGCAGAGGACGGAGGTTGGGCTCGGCCCGGAGGTCGTCCGGGGTGATCTGCCGTCCCTGTCGCGTGGCGAGCGCGGCCCGGCCGACCGGGTGGAACAGCGCCAGTCGGCCGCCCGGACGTACCACCCGGGCGAGCTCCCGCAGGTTCTCCGCGGGCTGCGGGAGGTGGGAGATCAGCCCGGCGCCGAAGACCGCGTCGAGCGAACCGGTGCGCAGCGGCAGCCGGGCGACGTCCGCGAGCAGCAGCCGTCCGCTGCGGTCGCGTCCGGCGAGCCGGGCGGCGGCCAGCATCTCGGGCGTGAGGTCGCAGCCGAGGACCGTGCCGGACGGGCCCACGGCCGACCTCAGCGGTTCGAGGGCGCGTCCCGTGCCGCAGCCCGCGTCCAGGACACAGTCGCCCGCGCGCAGCCCCATCTCGCCGACGGCGGCGGCGTAGGCGGGGCCGTCGTCGGGGAAACGGCTGTCCCAGTCAGCGGCCCGGGCCCCGAAGAACTCCTGCACCCTGGTGTGGTCGTGTCCGCGATCGTCGGCCATGGGCACGATGATCCGTCACGGGGCCTCCCGCGTCACGGCATGCCGCTGCCGTGCCCGGATGGCGGCGCAGCACACGGTCTACTGTGCACACGTTCGAGCGCGGCACGATCGTTCAGAAACATCTCTCTGTCATATTCCGGCAGCTTTCGAACTGCGCCCCAAACACGCGCCCCCTACAGGGCTAGCGTCCCTGAGCCATGGGACACCTGGACCACGCCGCCTTCGGCCTGCTGACACCCGCGCTGTCGTACCTGATGGCTGTCGTCGGCGCCGCCCTCGGGCTGCGCTGCACCGTGCGCGCACTTTCGGCCACCGGTCGATCCCGGCGCAACTGGCTGATCACCGCCGCCTCCGCCATCGGCACCGGCATCTGGACGATGCACTTCGTCGCCATGCTCGGTTTCGCCGTACGCGGCACAGACATCCGCTACAACGTGCCGCTGACCATTGGCAGCCTCGTCGTCGCCATGCTCGTCGTCGGCGGCGGTGTCTTCTGCGTCGGCCACGGCCGCGACCGGGTCGGGCCCCTGCTGATCGGCGGACTCTCCACCGGGATCGGCGTCGCGAGCATGCACTACCTGGGCATGGCCGCACTGCGGCTGCACGGCACCGTGCACTACGACCCGCTCCTCGTGGCGCTGTCCGTGGCTATCGCGGTGGTCGCCGCGACGGCGGCGCTGTGGGCGGCACTCAACATCAAGTCGCCCGTCGCCGTGGCCGTCGCGTCGCTCGTCATGGGCGCGGCCGTCAGCAGCATGCACTACACGGGAATGCTCGCCGTCAGCGTCGAGGTCGCCCCGGCCACCGGACACCTGGCCGGAGCCACCGCGATGCAGTTCATTTTCCCGCTCACCGTCGGCCTCGGTTCGTACCTCTTCGTCACCTCCGCCTTCGTCGCACTGTCTCCGACGGCCGGCGAACGCGACGCATACACCCGGGCCGGGGCAGGGTCCGGGTTCGAGCCCGAGGAGCCCGCCCCGGCCCCACCCGCCGGGAACGCCACCGCCGTCTGACGTCTGCGGGCGGCCTCCGGCTCGAGGGACGGACCCCGGCCGTGATCCGCCGGGCGGGCCCCGGGCCGGTCCGGGCGCCGCCGCCGCTGCCGTGCCCAGGAAGCATCCGGAACGAGGAGCTCATGCCCACACCCCGTACGACCCCGGGCGGCCGGACGCCGCTCCCGCACCCACCGCAGGCCGGGCCGGCGGTCCGCGGCCGGCGCGCACACGCCGGACCGCCGGCCGTCGAGCACACCGGACACGAACCTCCCCCCGCGCCGGCCCCCTCGCGACACTCCCGGCGGCGGCTGACGCGGCCTCCCCGGACCGTTCGGGCGAAGGTCATCTCGCTGCTCATGGTTCCCGTTCTCTCGCTGCTGGCCCTGTGGGGGTTCGCCACCGTGACCACGGCCCAGGACATGGCCGGGCTGCGGCAGACCCAGCACATCGAGGAGGAGGTGATGTCTCCCACCGCCACGGCCGTGACCGCCCTCCAGGCAGAACGGCGGGCCGCCCTGCGGCAGCTGGCCGACCCCTCCGACGAGCGGGAGGCCGCTCTCCGCCTCGAGACCCGCCGCACCGACGACGCGGTCGGCCGGCTCCGCCTCGGCGACGAGCACACCGTCGCCGACGGCGGTGGCATGCCCGGCGGCGTCGCGCGGCGGCTCGGCCGCTTCGTCGCGCGGGCAGCAGCGGTGCGAGACGCGCGCGGCGCCGTCCTCGACGGCAAGGCCGACTGGGACCAGGTGTACGGGGCCTACACCGACGCCGTCACCGCCGGGCTGGATGTGGCCGGCGCCGTCGCGGGTGTCCAGGACTACGGGCCGGGCGCGGACGCCCGCGTCCTGCTCGAGTTCGCCAGGGCCGGCGAGATGCTGGCCCGCGAGGACGTCCTGGTGACCTCCGCACAGAGCGCCGGGACCTTCGACGCACAGCGTCTGCGGACCTTCACGGGCACCGTCGCCACTCGTACCGCACTCGCCGAAGGGGCCGCCGCGGACCTGCGCGGCCCGGAGCGAGCCGCCTGGCGCGAACTCACCGCACGGTCCGAGTATCGGCAACTGCGAGCCGCCGAAGACCGGTTGCTGACCGCCCCGCCCGGCCGGAAGGCGGCCAAGACCGTCCCCGCCGCCTGGGACCAGGCGTACACCGCCGTCGCCGAAGGGATGCGCGACATCGCCAACCGGGCGCGCCGCGCCGCCGCCGACCGCGCCGACCCCCTTGGCGGGGGCTTCCTCACCGGCGCGGGCGGCGCCGTACTGCTCGGCCTCTTCGCCGTCGTGATCTCTCTCGTCATCTCCGTACGCATCGGGCGGGCCCTCGTCGTCGAACTGGTCGCCCTGCGCAACAGCGCGCTCGAGATAGCCCGGCGCAAACTGCCACACGCCATGCGCCGGCTGCGCACCGGCGAACAGATCGACATCCATGCGGAGGCCCCACCGGGCATTCCGGCCGAGGACGAGGTCGGACAGGTCTCCGAGGCGCTGAGCACGGTGCACCGGGCGGCCCTCGGCGCCGCCGTCGAACGCGCGGAACTGGCCGGTGGCATCTCCGGCGTCTTCGTCAACCTCGCCCGCCGCAGCCAGACCCTCGTCCACCGCCAGCTCACCCTGCTCGACGCGATGGAGCGCCGCGCCGACGACCCCGGAGAACTGAGCGACCTCTTCCGGCTCGACCACCTCACCACCCGGATGCGCCGCCACGCGGAGAGCCTGATCATCCTCTCGGGTGCCGCACCGGGCCGGGCCTGGAGCAGACCCGTGCCCCTGACCGCCGTCGTCCGGGCCGCGGTCTCGGAGATCGAGGACTACGCACGCGTCGACGTGCGGCAGCTGCCCGAGACGGCCGTCACGGGCGCCGCCGTCGCCGACATCACCCACCTGCTCGCCGAGCTGATCGAGAACGCCGCCCAGTTCTCGCCTCCGCACACCAAGGTGCGGGTCAGCGGCGAGCCCGTCGGGAACGGCTACGTCCTGGAGATCGAGGACCGAGGGCTCGGCATGGGCAAGGACGCCCTGGCGGAGGCCAACCGCCGGCTCGAGGAGTCCGAAGCGCTCGACCTCTTCGACAGCGACCGGCTCGGCTTGTTCGTCGTCAGCCGACTCGCCGCCCGCCACGGCATCAAGGTCCACCTCCGCGCCTCGCCCTACGGTGGCAGCACCGCCGTGATCCTGCTCCCGACCGCGTTGCTGCAGAGCGCGCTGCCCGCCGTCGACGAGACGCTCGACGCCCGGGACGCACTGGATGTCCGTGAGGTGCAGGGCCGGGGTGCCCGCGACGCACTCGACGCACGTGATGTCCGTGACGTCCGCGGCCGGGGTGCCCGCCCCCATGACCTGCCCCGTAGCGAGAAGCCGCACCGCCCCGCACCCACGCCCCCCGCTCCCTCACTGCCCCGCTTCCCCCACGGCGACGGTCCCGCTGTCGGGTCCCCGCCCGCGTCGGCGCCCCCCACCCTGCGGGCGCTGCGGCGTCGGGAGACGGCTGCCGAGGCCGGTGACGGCGAACTCCCCCGGCGGGTGCGCCAGTCCCACCTCGTACCGCAGCTGCGCGAAGCACCCCGCCGGGAGGAACCCCGCAGCGCCGCGCCCGCCGACGACGGCCCCGCGCACCGCACCCCCGAACTGGTCCGCGACCGGATGACCGCGTACCGCGACGGCTGGACCAGAGGCGGCGGCAGCGCGCCGGGGCCGGTCGCACCAGGCACCGAAGGAGACCACGCATGATCGACCACGACACCGCCGCTGCACACCACCGGTTCGGCGACCTCGACTGGCTGCTGGACGACCTCGTACAGCGGGCCGGAGAGGTACGGCACGCGGTCGTGCTGTCCAACGACGGCCTGCCGGTGGGCGCGTCCCACGCGCTGAGCCGCGAGGACGCCGAGCACCTGGCCGCCGTGGCCTCCGGCTTCCACAGCCTGGCCAAAGGCGCCGGACGGCACTTCCGCGCCGGAGGTGTGCGTCAGACGATGGTCGAGATGGACGACGGCTTCCTCTTCGTGGCCGCCGCCGGCGACGGGTCCTGCCTGGCTGTGCTCACCTCCGCCACCGCCGACATCGGCCTGGTCGCCTATGAGATGGCCCGCCTCGTCAAACGAGTCGGCGAACACCTGCGCACCCCACCGCGCGTCGACGCGACATGAGCGGCGCGGACACCGCGCCCGGCGGAACCGGGCCCACCGGTAGCCAGTGGTACGACGCCGAGGCCGGTCCGCTGGTGCGCCCGTACGCGATGACCGGCGGGCGCACGAAACCGGGACCGAGCAACGTACGGTTCGACCTCATCGCCCTCGTCGTCGTCGACCCCGACGGCCCCCGGCCCGGCGACGAGTCCCTGCTCGGGCCGGAGCACCGGGTTCTGCTGAAGCTGTGCAGGTGCGAGACGCAGTCCGTGGCGGAGCTCGCCGCAGACGCCGATCTGCCCGTCGGCGTCGTACGGGTGCTCCTCGGCGACCTCCTCGAAGCAGGGTTCGTGAGGGTCAGCCGACCCGTGCCGCCCGCTCAACTGCCGGACGAGCGCATCCTCAGGGAGGTGATCGAGGGGCTGAGAGCGCTGTGACGCCACGTAGTCCGGGCGGTGCCGAAGGTCGTCGTGCCGCTGCCCGTATCGCATCCCGAGTCGTCGGGGACACCCGCCGACCGGCCCCAACTGACCGCCACGAACACCGGCCTTGCCGCCACGCCTCGCCCCCGCTTTCCCGGCCACCCACATCCGCGCTACCGCCGCCACTTGTTCCCGCCACGACGCACACCTTCGTTCCCGCCACGACTCACACCCGAGAGAAGCGACCGATGAACTCCCAGACTCTGGACAGCACCGGTGAGGACACCACCGCCCTCGCGCTGAAGATCCTGGTCGCCGGCGGCTTCGGCGTCGGCAAGACCACTCTGGTCGGCGCGGTCAGCGAGATCCGGCCGCTGCGGACGGAGGAACAACTCAGCAGCGCCGGCCGCACGGTCGACGACACGGACGGCGTCGATCGCAAGACCACGACGACCGTGGCCATGGACTTCGGCCGCATCACCATCCGTTCCGGACTGTCCCTGTACCTGTTCGGGACGCCTGGCCAGGACCGCTTCTGGTTTCTGTGGGACGAACTGTCACAGGGCGCTCTCGGTGCCGTGGTCCTCGCCGACACCCGGCGGCTGTACGACTGTTTCCCGGCCGTCGACTACTTCGAGCACCGCCGTATCCCGTTCGTCGTCGCCGTGAACGTCTTTCCCGGTGCCAGAACCTTCGCCGCCGCCGACGTCTCCCATGCGCTCGATCTCGACGGGGGAACACCCGTCGTCCTGTGCGACGCCAGGGAACGCGACTCCGGCAAAGAGGTCCTCGTCCGCCTCGTCGAGTACGCCGGGCGCATCCACACGACCCGCATGCTCGACTCCTGCGGGCCGCTGCATTGACAGGGCCGCCCGATTGACGGCATTGCCCGACGGACGCGGTCGACCGGGCTGCCCGGGGCACCTTGCCGTGCGCCGCCGCGTGCGAAAGGCTGACCGGGCGAACGCGAGGCCACGGGGAACGGAACAGCGGGGAGGACGATCGACCATGGCGTTGGACAAGGGACTCGACTGGCTGCTGGACGACCTGACGGAACGGGTCGACCACATCAGGCACGCACTCGTGCTGTCCACCGACGGCCTGGTGACCGGAGCGAGTTCGGGCCTCGCGCGTGAAGACGCCGAACACCTCGCCGCCGTCTCCTCCGGTCTGCACTCCCTCGCGAGGGGTTCGGGCCGTCACTTCCGGGCCGGCAGGGCACGCCAGACGATGATCGAGTTCGACGACGCCCTGCTGTTCGTGATGGCCGCGGGCGAGGGCAGTTGCCTGTGCGTGCTCAGCGACGCCGAGGCCGACATAGGCCAGGTCGCGTACGAGATGACGCTCATGGTCAACCGGGTCGGCGAGCACCTGGCGGTCGAGGCCCGTCAGCCTGGAGGCAGTCCCTTCTGACACGTTTGAACAGGGCCAGGACGAGTTGTCCACAGGCCGCGGCGGGATGTCCCCGTGTCGGGCTACGGTCGTCACCGAGAGTATTCGCAAGCTCGCGGGGGAGACCGACATGACCGTACAGCACGCTGTCACGACCAGCTTCGCGCCCGGCCGGGCCGCGCAGGAACTGGGCCTGCGGCGCGGCGAGTTCGACCTCGCGGTCCAGCTCGGGCAGGTGCCCGCGCTGCCCGACCGGTACGGCGGGCCACCACGGTTCGACCGGCGCGAGATCGAGCGGCTCCGGGGACGGCAGGGCTTTCCCGAGACCCTCCGGCACCGGCTGCGGACCGTCGGCACGGCCGACGGCGCGGCCCTCGTCTCGATCAGCCAGGGCAGGTTCCTCGGGTTGGCCCGCACGGGCCACCTCACACCGGTCCGTTTCTACGTCAACCGGTACCACGCCGTAGTGTGGCGCTATCTGGCCGAAGAGGTCCGGGGCCTGGCCCGCGACCACCCGGCGCTGCTGACCGGTGCCATGCCGCCGCGGGTCCGCGCCGCCCTGGCGGCGGGCGAGGACCGGCGCCCGCGGAACTGGCGGGGCAGGCGGCTCGGCCAGCTGCTGCGCCTCGGCACCGGCCCCTGGCAGCAGGCCGCGGCGATCGCGGCCGTGCTCGATCCGGTGACGATCGCCGAGGTGGTCCCCGATCCCTACGAACGCTCCTTTCTTCGGGTACTCCGTCCGGAGTTCGCGTCGGCGCGGCCGAAGTCGCGCGCAGGGCAGGAGATCGTGGAGCGCCTGCTGCGGGCCGACGCCCCTGACGAGATCCTGTGGCAGCGGACGAGCCTCGCCGACGCGTTACGGCAGGCGCGCGAGGACTCCCCGGCGCCACGTCCCACGCCCGGTCGTCACCGGCCGGAGCCCATGGCGGCCGACCACGCACGGCGCCGCCCGCCCGGCCACCCGCCCGGCCGCCGGGCCGGCTCAGAGGGGCCCGTCGCGACCGGGCCGAGGGCCCCTTCGCCGACGGCGTCGGTCCCCTCGCGGCGGGCGGGCCGGAGCCTGCTCGGGCGGCTGTGGCGGAGACGGACGGCGCGGGCGTGAAGCTGCGCTGTTGGCCCGCTTAAGAAAACCTCGATGGACGTGACGCTCCGAGCTGGGCAAATTGGAGCCCGTCCACTGACCGGGGCCGTATTTTCGATATCCGGTCACCCCGACCGCCCGTCCCCCATGCCTGGAGCCGCATCGATGAAGGCACTTGTCAAGCAGCATGCCGAGCCCGGCCTGTGGCTCATGGAGGTCCCCGAGCCGGAGACCGGCCCGGGCGACGTGCTCATCAAGGTGTTGCGCACCGGCATCTGCGGCACCGACCTGCACATCAGGTCGTGGGACGGCTGGGCCCAGCAGGCCGTTTCCACACCGAGGGTCCTCGGTCACGAGTTCGTGGGCGAGGTCGCCGCGGTCGGCGCGGACGTGAACGACATCGCGGTCGGCGACATCGTCAGCGGTGAGGGTCATCTGGTGTGCGGCAAGTGCCGCAACTGCCTGGCGGGGCGCCGCCACCTCTGCCGCAGCACCATCGGCCTCGGCGTCGGCCGCGACGGGGCGTTCGCCGAGTACGTGGCGCTGCCCGCGTCCAACGTGTGGGTGCACCGCACCAAAGTGGACCTCGATGTGGCCGCCATCTTCGACCCCTTCGGCAACGCGGTGCACACGGCGCTGTCGTTCCCGCTCGTGGGCGAGGACGTTCTCATCACCGGCGCCGGCCCCATCGGGATAATGGCCGCGGCCGTCGCCCGGCACGCCGGCGCGCGCAACGTCGTCATCACCGACGTCAGCGAGTCCCGGCTCGAGCTCGCCCGCAAGGTCGGAGCGACCCTCGCGGTCAACGTCGCCGAGACCGACATCGCGGCGGCGCAGCGGCAGCTCGGCCTCAAGGAGGGCTTCGACATCGGTCTGGAGATGTCCGGCCGCCCGGAGGCCGTGCGCGACATGGTCGACAACATGACGCACGGCGGCCGCATCGCGATGCTCGGCCTGCCCGCCCAGGAGTTCGCCGTCGACTGGTCCAGGATCGTCACCTCGATGATCACCATCAAGGGCATCTACGGCCGCGAGATGTTCGAGACCTGGTACGCGATGACGGTCCTGCTGGAGGGCGGCCTCGACCTCAGCCCCGTGATCACCGGAAGCTACGGCTACCGGGACTTCGACGCGGCCTTCGACGAGGCCGCCACCGCCCGCAGCGGCAAGATCATCCTTGACTGGACCGTCTGACCGCCCCGTACCCCCACGCCCCGCGTCCCCACGCCCCGCACTCCCGCGTCCCAACGCCCCGTACCCCCGCGTCCCCACGCCCCGCACTCCCGCGCCCCGCACCCAGGAGAAGCCTCATGTACGCGTCCGTCCGCGACGACCTGCGCGCCACGATCGACGAGATCCGCGACGCCGGTCTCTACAAGCCCGAGCGGGTCATCGGCACCCCGCAGAGCGCCTCCGTCGCCGTCACGGCCGGCGGTGCCCCCGGCGACGTCCTCAACTTCTGCGCCAACAACTACCTCGGCCTCGCCGACCACCCCGAGGTCGTCGCCGCTGCCAAGGACGCGCTCGACCGATGGGGCTACGGCATGGCGTCCGTCCGCTTCATCTGCGGCACCCAGGAGATCCACAAAGAGCTCGAGCAGCGCCTGGCCGCGTTCCTCGGCCAGGAGGACACGATCCTCTACTCCTCCTGCTTCGACGCCAACGGCGGAGTGTTCGAGACCCTCCTGGGCCCCGAGGACGCGGTCATCTCCGACGCCCTCAACCACGCCTCCATCATCGACGGCATCCGGCTGTCCAAGGCCCGCCGCCACCGCTACGCCAACCGCGACCTCGCCGACCTCGAGCAGCAGCTGAAGGACGCGCAGGACGCCCGCCGCCGGCTGATCGTCACCGACGGCGTCTTCTCCATGGACGGCTACGTCGCTCCGCTCGCCGAGATCTGCGACCTGGCCGACCGCTACGACGCCATGGTCATGGTCGACGACTCGCACGCCGTCGGCTTCGTCGGGCCCGGCGGCCGCGGTACGCCCGAACTGCATGGTGTGATGGACCGCGTCGACATCATCACCGGCACCCTCGGCAAGGCCCTCGGCGGCGCCTCCGGCGGTTACGTGGCCGCCCGCGCGGAGATCGTCGAGCTGCTGCGCCAGCGCTCCCGGCCGTACCTGTTCTCCAACTCCCTGGCCCCGGTGATCGCCGCCGCCTCCCTCAAGGTCCTCGACCTGCTGGAGTCCGCCGACGACCTGCGCGAGAAGCTCGCCGCCAACACCAAGCTCTTCCGCACCGAGATGGCGGCGGCCGGCTTCGAGATCCTGCCCGGCGACCATGCCATCGCACCGGTCATGATCGGCGACGCCGCCGAGGCCGGACGCATGGCCGAACTGCTGCTGGAGCGCGGCGTGTACGTGATCGGCTTCTCATACCCGGTCGTCCCCATGGGGCAAGCGCGGATCCGGGTCCAGCTGTCCGCGGCGCACTCCGCCCAGGACGTGAAGCGGGCGGTGGCGGCCTTCGTCGACGCACGCGCGACAATGGCCGGGTGATCGACCCCAGACGGCTGCGTATCCTGCGGGCCGTGGCGGACCACCGAACGGTGACCGCCGCGGCGTCCGCGCTCTATCTGACCCCCTCGGCCGTCTCCCAGCAGCTCAACGCGCTGGAACAGGAGACCGGCCACGCCCTGCTGATCCGCAGCGGTAAGGGCGTACGGCTGACCGCGGCCGGCGAGATCCTGCTCACCCACACCCACGCCGTCCTCGCGCAACTGGAGCGGGCGGAGGCGGAGCTCGCCGCGTACGCGGACGGCGCGGCCGGAGAGGTGAGCGTGGCCGCGTTCGCCACCGGGATCGCCGAGGTCGTGGCCCCGGCCATGATCCGGCTGTCCGAGGCGCGCCCCGGCATCCGCGTACGGGTACGTGACGCGGAGGGGGACGAGAGCCTGCCGCTCGTGCTCGACGGGGAGGCGGATCTCGCGGTCGCGGTGGAGTACCGGGGCGCTCCGGGCGCGGACGACCGGCGGCTCGCCCGGGTGCCGCTGTACGCGGAACCGTTCGACGCGGTTTTGCGCGCCGACCACCCGCTCGCCGCGACGGAGCGTGTGGAGCTTGCCGAGTTCCACGACAGCGACTGGATCGGCCCCTATCCGGGCAACCCCTGCCACGACATGGTGCTGCTGGCCTGCGAGCTGGCGGGTTTCGAGCCGCGCCTCGTGCACTCCTCCGACGACTTCCGGGCCGTCGTCGCCCTCGCCGGAGCGGGTGCCGGGGTCGCCCTTGTGCCCCGTTCGGCCCTGCGCGGCATGGAACTGCGCGACACGGTGGTGCGCCCCGTCGCGGGCCCGGCCGCCACGCGCCGCGTCTTCGCCGCGGTCCGTCGCGGCGCGGAGACCCACCCGCTGATCCGCCCGGTCCTCGAGACTCTGGCCGCCACGGCCCGGGGCCTCACGACCGACTGACCGGACGCCGTGCCGGGCCGCGGCCCCGCACCGGCCCATGTCTGCGCCGGCCCGCGCGGGCGCGGGCCGGCAGGTCCATCGTCGTCCCGGGCCGGGCCGCCGCCCCGGGCCCCTCCAGGACGTCAGGCGGACTCCGACTCGATCGCGTGCTTCAGGTTGTCCAGCGTCCTGCGGATGTTGCGCCGCTGGAACTCGGCGAAGGTGTGGCCCCGGGTCGCCGCCTTGTCGAACGCGACGGCGACGAAGTCGGGCCACGACCGCCGGTCGTCGATCCAGGTCTCCGTCACCCGCGTCCCGCCGCCCGCGACCGGTTGGAAGCGGTACTCCCAAGTGGCGATCCTGCCCGGGAGCAGGGGGCGCCTCCTGCCGATGGCCCGCACCCGAAACGCGAACCGCTCGCCCGGGTCGGCCGCCGTGACGGTGCAGCGCGTGGTCCAGCTGAACGGCCCACGGGTGTTGCGGCCGTCGAAGACCATCCCGACGTAGGCCCGTTCACGGTCGTCGTGCACGGTCGCACCGCGGTTCTCAGGGCTCCAGCGCCCCATCAGCGCAGGGTTGCTGACCTGCGCGTAGATCGTCGAGGGAGCGGCGTCGATCACGACGCTGTCCGAGACGCTGAATATCCGGGCCATCCGTACGACTCCGATCACCGGGGGCGCCTGACGCTACCGTGCCCCGCCCGGAGGACGGGCCGAGGGGGGTCTTCCTTCGCGTCATCGCCACACCGGCCAGGACGACGGCAGTCCCCGCCACCACCCGCATCCCGATCTTCTCGTCCAGCACGACGGCGCCCAGCGCGACGGAGACGACCGGCAGCAGATAGCCGACGCCGGCCGCCGTGGTCGGCCCCTCGTCCGCGATCATCCGATTGGTGAGGGCGAAGGTGAAGCCGGTCGCGAAGATGACCAGGACGACGACGGCGACGAGGCCACTCACGGAGACCGGCCCCGAGCCGGTACCGGCGAAAGGCAGGGCCGCCGCGCCCAGCGCCGTGGCGGTCAGCAGCTGGGCCGCCGAGAGCGCGAGGGGATCGCCCCCCTGACCTGTGAGCTTGCGCCCCATGTACGCGGAGGCCACGGCGTAGCTGAGCGCTGCCGCCAGAAGGGCGAGCGCGCCACCGCCGAGGAGTCCGCCGTGCTGTCGTCGCGTTCAGCACCCCCGCCACGCCCGAGTCGACCGACTGCTGCCCGATGGCGAACAGTGCGAACGGCAGCGCGTTGCAGAAGAAGGCCGCCACGGTGATCCTGCCCTCCGTGCGCCGGTCACGCGGCAACCGGCGGCCGGCCAAGCGGCAGCGCGGCGCGGCGCATCCTGCGGGCGAACGCCGAGTCCACCCGCTTTCCGCTGGGCGTCTTCGCCGCTGCCGAGTGCGCCGTCGCGGCGTCCGCTGCTGCGACGGCAGTGACACGCGTGCCGCGCCACGTTGCCTCAGACCACGGCGCCCGACCGGTCCCGCGCCCCCGCACGCTCCGTCGCGGGCTTCGCACGCCCGGACCCGCTTCCCTCCGGATGCCGGGACTGGAGCAGCAGTGCAACGGGCATCGCTGTGAACACGGTCGAGGCCATGCCCACCAGCACCCCCGCGATGAGGGCGACGGAGAAGTCGGTCAGAGAGTCACCGCCGAGGACGGCCAGCGCGACCAGGACGAAGAGCGCCCCCATACCGGTGTTGACCGTACGGGGGAGGGTCTGCGCGACTGCCCGGTCGGCCAGGTCGCCCAGCGGGACGGAGCCACCGGCCCGGCGCAGTTCGCGCAGCCGGTCGAGGACCACGACCGTGTCGTTGACCGAGTAGCCGACGACGGTCAGCAGTGCGGCGAGGAAGACACTGTCCACCGGCTTGCCGAGCCAGGCGAACAGACCCACCACCAGAATCACGTCCTGCGCCATGGCGACGACCGCGGCCGTGGCGAACGTCCACCGGAACCGCACCGACAGATACAGCAGCTGCGCGGCGACGGCGACACCGAGCGCGATCAGGGCGTACCTGCGCAGCTCGCTGCCGAGGCTCGGGCCGATGAGGTCGTCCCGCTCCACGGTGACCTTGCCCGCGACGCCGTCGAGCGCGGCACGGATCCGCTTCTGCTCGTCGTCGCCGCTCTCCTTGGTGCGCACGGAGATCCCGTCGCCGTCGGTGGACTGTACGACGGCGTCGGGGAACCCCGCGGAGACGACGGCCTCCCGGGCGGTGTCCGCGTCGACGGACCGCTCCGCCGCGTACTGCACGACCCGACCACCGGTGAACTCCACCCCGAACTCCAGCCCGCGCACCCCGATCCCGGCGACCGCGAGCAGCAGCAGCCCCGAGCAGACACCGATCCAGCGGCGCCGGTGCCGCATCAGCCGCGGTGGCTGCTTCGTGAGCCGGGCCCGCAGCCGCCCCGTCTTCGCCATGCCGGTCACGGCCGGCCGACGCCGGACGAACGGCACCCGCACCGCCCACTCCGCGAGCAGGCGGGTGATCACCATGGCCGACACCATCGACGCCAGTACACCGATGGCCAGGGTCACGCCGAAGCCCTGCACCGGCCCCGTGGCGAACACGAAGAGCAGCCCCGCCGCCAGCAGGGTGGTGATGTTCGAGTCGGCCACCGCGCTCCACGCCTTGGCGAAGCCGGTGCGCAACGGATGGCTCAGGTCGCGCGGACGGGTGCCGCCCCGGCCCGTCGGCCGGGTGTACTCCTCTCTCGCCCGTTCGAAGACCAGCACGTTGGCGTCCACGGCGATCCCGATCGCCAGCACGAATCCGGCGAGCCCCGGCAGGGTGAGCGTCGCGCCGAGCGCGACGACGGCGGCGTACGAGATCAGCCCGTACAGCGCGAGCGCGACCGTGGCGAGCAGACCGAGCAACCGGTAGACGACGATGATGAACACGCCGGTGCAGGCCAGTCCGATCACCGCGGCCAGCGCGCTCGCCCGGATGGCCTCCGCGCCCAGCGTCGGGCCCACCGTGCTCTGCTCGATGGTGGTCACCGGCACGGGCAGCGCGCCGCCCTTCACCACTGTGGCCAGATCCCGGGCCTCGTCGGCGGAGAAACCGCCGGTGATCTGCGTGGAGCCACCGACGATGCCCGCACCGCAGGGAACGCTGCTCAGCATGCCCGGCGCCGACACCACCTGGTCGTCGAGGACGATCGCGACCCTGCGCGCCGGATCCCCCGGCGCCGCGCAGGCAGCCTCACCGGTGACCTTCGCCCACTGCTTCGCGCCGTCGTCCCGAAAGGAGAGGCCGACGGTCCAGCCACGTCCGTTCTGTGTGTCGAGCACCGCCTCCGCGTCCTCGACCCCGTCGCCGGTGAGGGCGGGTGGGCCGAGCCGCAGGAACTGTCCGGGCGCGTCGGGGTCGGCCAGCACACGGGCACCGTCCTTCGCGGGGCCGCTCGCCGGTCCCGCAGAGGCTTCGGTGACCGGGTGGAAGGTGAGTTGGGCGGTCCGGCCGATGACCTCGGCGGCCTTGCGCGGGTCCTGAAGACCCGGCAGTTCGACGATGATGCGCTGCTCACCGGAGCGTGCGAGCGAGGGCTCGGTGACCCCGAGTCCGTCGATACGCCGGCGCAGCACCTCCATGGCCCGGTCGGTGGCGGCCGAGTCGGCCTGCACGGTGGGGGAGTCGCGGGTCTCGAGGACGATGCGGGTTCCGCCCCGCAGGTCGAGGCCGAGCCGGGCCGGGGTGGTCAGGGCGACGTACAGGGACACGGCGACGACGGCGAGCGCGATCAGCGCCCGCCAGAACGTTGCGCGAGATGACATGGGAGCTCCACGGGCAGCACGCAGGCGCGCCCGGCGCCTGCGGTTGAGGACGCGAGGGGAAGGGGCGCCGCGGCGCGCGTCGCGGGCATGCCGCAGCACCGGACGGCGGACGCCGGAGAACGTCAGCTGTGCCGGATGGAGGGAGGTCCGCGGATGTGCCGCGGGTCGTGCGGGCCGGACGGCGGCGTCCGCTCATGGCGAGGACGGGCCGTCTCACCCCCGCGCGGCGGCGCGAGGTACGGGGTGGCGATCCCACCGGGCAGGTCCGGTGCAGCGCCGGGCGGCGGCACGCTGTCCTCGACGGCGGCCGTCCGCCGGACCTTTTCCGCGGGCCGGGACTGCGGCCCGCCGTCGGTGGCGCGCTGCTTCGCCGCGAGGTGGCGCGGGGCGGCCGCGGGCGCCGACGCGACCGGCACGGCGGAGGTCTGCGCCCCGGGGCCCGTACCGGTGAGGACGAGGAACACGGACCAGAAGCCGAACAGGGCCGCGGGAAGAGCCGTCGCGAGGGAGGCCGTGAGGGCAGGCCGTACCCGTCCGCCCATGCCGCCCCTCCCTCACCGGTCACCGGGCCGCACCCGGACGTGTGCCGCCGCGCCCAGCGTAGGCGAGCCGAACGGGCCCACGGCCCCGGGCGGCCATCCAGGACGGAGGAGCCGTGCCTGGGGCAGGGTCCTCTCTCCTCCGGGTAGTTGGACGCCTGGTGGAAAGCGCCGTCACACCACGTACCCCGTGGCTTACGATCGCGGCGGGCGGTCGCGGACGCGGCCTTCCGCCCAACCACCCATGGAGGTCACCGTGTTAGGGACGGCCAGCGGCCACCGCACCCCCCGCAGCAGCTTTCGCGTTCGCGCCACCGCCGGCGTGATGGCTGCCGGGACGTTCCTCGCCGCCGGATGCTCCTCGGGCGAGGGACCGGGGACGGCGGCGGGCGGCGTTCCGGTGGTGGAGAAGGGCAAGTTGACGACCTGCACCCACCTCCCCTATCCGCCCTTCCAGTTCGAGAGGGACGGCAGGGTCGTCGGCTTCGACGTCGCGCTGATCGATCTCGTGGCGAAGAACCTCGAGGTGGAACAGGAGATCCTCGACACCCCCTTCGAGAACTTCAAGACCGGTGCGTTCCTGAACTCCGGCGAGTGCGATCTGGCCGCCGCCGGCATGACCGTCACCGATGCGCGCAAGAAGAACGTGGACTTCTCCGTCCCCTACTTCGACGCCACCCAGGCGCTGCTGGCCACCAAGGAGAGCGGCGTGACGTCGCTCGACGCCATCGAGTCCCAGAACAAGAAGCTGGGCGCGCAGGCCGAGACCACCGGCGAGAGCTACGCCACGGGAAAGGGCTTCGACCCGGTCGCCTTCGAGAGCTCGGACGCCGTACTGAACGGGCTGCGCACCGGCCAGGTCGACGCGGTCGTCATCGACTACCCGGTCGTCCAGGGCTGGCTCAAGGACAAGGCCAACGCCGACCGGTTCGTCCTCGGGCAGAACATCGAGACCGGTGAGCAGTACGGCTTCTCGGTGAAGAAGGGCAACGACAAGCTGCGGGCCGCCATCGACAAGGCGATCGAGGACGCCCGCGCCGACGGCACGTACGACAAGCTCTACGAGGAGTGGATCGGTCCGTTGCCCAAGGGCCGGTCGTGACCTCACGTCTCACCCGCCGCCAGCGTCGGCGGGTGTCGCGGGCCCTGCAGTACGCGATCTTCGTGGCGGTCCTCGTCGTGATCGGCCTGCTGGCCGACTGGGACCGGCTGCAGAACCAGTTCGCGCAGAAGGACCTCGCCTCCGAACTGTTCCCGGAGATCATCACGACCGCGCTGCGCAACACGGTGGTCTACACGGTCTCGGGCTTCGCCTTCGGGCTGGTCCTGGGCCTCGTCATCGCGCTGATGAGACTGTCGTCGGTCGCGCCCTACCGGTGGGTGGCGGGCGTCTACATCGAGATCTTCCGCGGCCTTCCGGCACTGTTGATCTTCATCTTCGTCGGGGTGGCAGTGCCGCTGGCCTTCCCGGGTGCGGAGATCCCCGGCGGTACCTACGGGAAGGTCGCCCTCGGTCTGGGGCTGGTCGCCGCCGCCTACATGGCGGAGACGATCCGGGCCGGAATCCAGGCGGTGCCCAAGGGACAGATGGAGGCGGCCCGTTCACTGGGCTTCTCGCACGGCAGGGCGATGGTGTCCGTCGTCATTCCGCAGGCGTTCCGCATCGTCATCCCGCCGCTCACCAACGAACTGGTCCTCCTCTTCAAGGACTCCTCTCTCGTGTTGTTCCTCGGAGTCACCCTCCAGGAGCGGGAGTTGACCAAGTTCGGCAGGGACCTGGCGAGCCAGACGGCCAATTCGACTCCGATTCTCGTGGCCGGACTCTGCTACCTCCTGGTGACCGTGCCCCTCAGCTTCGTGGTGCGCCGCCTCGAGGCCCGTGCCGGCAAGGCCGGGTGACGGCCGGTATGCGGTTCGTGCCACGGTCGTCGGCGAACGCGAGCAGCAGTGGCGGCAACGGCGACAGCGGGGAAAGCAGCGGCAGCGGCGCCGCGAGGGACACGAACGGCAGGAGCGACGTGAGCATGGGCGGCACCGATCGGCCGGAGATCGAGATCCGGGGCCTGCACAAGTCGTTCGGCGACAACGAGGTCCTGCGCGGCATCGACCTCGTCATCGCCCGGGGCGAGGTGGTGTGTGTGATCGGCCCCTCCGGCTCGGGCAAGTCGACGCTGCTTCGGTGCGTGAACCTGCTCGAGGAGCCGACCGCGGGCCAGGTGTTCGTCGGCGGCACCGAGGTCACGGACCTCGATGTCGACATCGACGCGGTGCGTCGCCGTATCGGCATGGTCTTCCAGCAGTTCAATCTCTTTCCCCACGTCAGTGTCACCGAGAACCTCACCCTTCCGCAGCGGCGGGTGCTGGGCCGGGGGAAGGCGCAGGCCGCTCAGGTGGCGATCCGGAATCTGGAGCGCGTCGGTCTGTCGGACAAGGCCGATGCCTATCCGTCGCAGCTCTCCGGGGGCCAGCAGCAGCGGGTGGCGATCGCCCGGGCACTGAGCATGGACCCGGAGGTGATGCTCTTCGACGAGCCGACCTCCGCGCTCGACCCGGAACTGGTCGGCGACGTCCTCGCGGTCATGCGGCAACTGGCGGCCGAGGGCATGACCATGATGGTCGTCACCCACGAGATGAGCTTCGCCAGGGAGGTCGCCGACCGGGTGGTGTTCATGGACGGCGGAGTGATCGTCGAGGAAGGGCCGGCCGCGCAGGTCGTGGGCGGCCCCCGGCAGCCGCGCACCCGGGACTTCCTGACGCGCATCCTCGACCCGGCCGCCGCCGGGCAGCCGCACGAGACGGAACCCGAACACCCGGCCGAGGAGCTGTGACGGCTCGCAGGGGCCCGGCGCCGGTGCCCCGGCCGGGTGGGGGAGTCCCGGCCGGGGCGGTCCGGATCAGCGGCCCGGGCACTCCTTCCAGGCCATGTGGTAGATCGTGCTGATGTCACCGTCGGTCGAGTCCATGGTCATGAAGCTCGTCTTCGCCGGGTCCGACGTGCCCGCGTCGAGCCGGAGTTCGGTGTTGATGTTGAAGTTCCGCTGCACACCGCAGGGCGCCCAGACCAGCTGCGCCCAGTCCGTCGTGTCCGTGGCCTGCCAGTTGTCGTCGTACGGCCCCTCGAACGTGTGGGACCGGTACGCGGTGCTCGGCGAGCCCTGGAAGTAGTACGACGCCTTCTCCGTGCCGGTCGCGCCGGGCTGCAGCGAGGCGAAACCTCTGTAGTCGGCGCTCGCGATCGCGTAGGTGAAGCCCTGCGGGACGTGCACGATCAGGTTGAGCTGGCAGTTCTTGCGGAACGCCGTGGCCGGGGAGTTGCCGCCGACCTGGGCGAGGTAGTTGCTGTAGGTCACGGTGAAGGCCGTGTTGTCCTGTGAGACGGCGACGGCGGCCGTCCCCGCGGGGCATCCGGAGCCGTTGACCGTCGCGACCTCGATCACGATCTTGTCCGGTGGCGGGTCGGCGATGGCGGAGGGGCTGTGCTGGGCGGGGAGCGCGGAGGCGAACAGCGCGGCGATCGCGCCGCTCACCAGCAGTCCACCGGTCATTGGGTTCTCCGATCCATTGCTGTAGGTGCCGGGCGGCCGTGACACACGAATGCCTGCCGCCGGTTGGGGTGCGGTCGGCCGCCTGGGCGACGCGGCCGTCACGGATCAGTTGCACTGGAGCGATCTCTCGTCCCGCGGCGCATATGCCGGACTTGTTGAAAAGTCATGCACATGACATATTTGCAACCGGGGCTCCCGGCCTCTGAAGGACGGGAGTTGATGGAATGGTAAATACCTGTGATGGGGGCGGCTAGAGCGATCTCTGGCCATTCGGGGCGGCCCGCCGGGTGGTCCCCGCGGCTCAATCCAGCAGCCGCAGCGATGTGTCCGCGATCCCGAGGGACACCGACTGCCCCCACGTGAGACTCAGGGAGTCGCTCTCCATCCCGTCGCCGAAGATCACCAGACGGTCCGACTCGACGGTGATCCGCAGTCGTTGGCCCGGCTCCAGCGCGCCGGCCACCCTGGTCGTTCCGGTCGCGGGGGACGGCCACGCCTCCCGCACGAACCACACGAGCCGTGACTCGGCGGGGCCCGGCAGTGCGAGCCGACTGCCGCGTCCTGCCACACCGAGCGCAGCCACCCCGTCGCGCCGGTACCGGTGCCGACCAGCACCCCGGACGACGCCTGGGGCTCCGTGTCCGTCCCGTCGCCGTCGTGGCCGAGACGGTAGCGGGCGGTCTGATGGCCGGGTGGGCCCAGATGGATCTCGTTGAGGGCCGGCAGCCGCTTGGTGTCGTCGGCGACGGCCTCCACCATCGTCAGCTCGTCGGCGGTGCGGCCGGGCAGCGCCGCGGAGCGCAGCCGCCGCCGTGCGTCCTTCGCCCGGTGGCGCACCAGGACCCCCGGATTGCGGCCCGGTTCCGTGTCGATGCCCACGACCGGCTGGCCCCCGAGGCACTTGGCGGTGTTGGCGACCAGACCGTCCTGCCCCACCACTACGATCACGTCCTCGGGGCCGAACAGGAACCGGTCGAGCTGGATCTGTTCGCGCGCCGGGGTGCGCAGGGCGCGTTCCACTTCGGGCTCCGGGCGGATCGCCACGACCCGGGCCGCCACCACCTCGATGCCGGTGGCCCGGCAGCCGCGGCTCCGCGGCGAGCGCGTCCGTGATGCGTGTGCGGACCGCCGCGACGCTGTCGGCGAGTGCGGACGCGAGCGGCGTGCGGGCCAGTACGTCGAGGGCGTACTGCTGCGCGGTCTCGGTGAGAAGCGTGGCGATCAGCTCCAGTGGCGCCGCGCGCCACACCCCTCGCTCTACTGGAAGCTGCTCGGCTTCGACGGGGCCATGCGGCTGTGCAACGCCCTGTGGTGGCCGACGTTCGTCATGTACTACCGCACCTTCCCGCTCTCGGAGGTGCTCGCGGACCTCGGCCGCGCCGGATTCACCGTGGAGCTTCGGCCGTTGACCGAGCTGGGTCACCTCGCCGACGGCAGTCCGCGACTCCGCCTCGTGACGGCGCGCAGGCCCACTGGTGGCTGACCGGCCGGTGCCGCCCGGTTCACGTCTGCGGCTTCACCGACATCAGTAGATGCCGATGCGAGTCCAGGGCCCCCTCGCCCCCCTCGTGGCCCTCCTTCCCCTCGGTCGAACCGGCGTCCGGTACACCGCTGAGCAGCGCCCGCTGCCCGGGCCCGAGGAGTTGGAACCGAACCCCCTGCGTCTCGAACGACGACAAGGCGTCCACGAGGTACGCCGGATTGAACGCCACCGTCATCTCCGTCGCCCCGTCCAGGGTGACAGGCACTTCCTGGGAGGCGACATCGTCCTCGTGCCCGGCCCGGAGACGGACCGAGCCGGCCGAGAACGCCAGCCGCAGCGGACTGTCGCCCTCCGCGACCACCGCCACCCGCCGTACCGCCTCGAGCAGGGGCGCCCGCCCGGCCACCGCCACGGCGCCCTCAGGCAGGGCGAACAGCTTGTCGTGGCCCGGCAGCCTGCCGTCCAGCAGCCGGGCGGTCATCCGCATACCGTCGCTTCCGAAGCCGATCGTGCCGCCGTCCAGTGCGACGCGGACCGTGCCGGGCCGGTCCAGCGACCGGGCGATCTCCGCGAGCCGCCGGGCCGGCACCACGACATCCGCCGACACGTCCGGCGCCACCGGTTTCCACTCGAGCGTGCGTACCGCGTACCGGTAGCGGTCGGTGGCTGCCAGCGTCATGGTCCCGCCGTCCACCTTCAGCCGGATCCCGGTCAGCACCGGCAGCGCCTCGTCGCGCCCCGAGGCCACCACCACCTGCCCCACCGCCGCGGCGAACGCGCCGGCGTCCACCTCTCCGCGAAACTCCGGTGGTTCCGGCAGGGCCGGGTGGTCGTCGCGCGGCAGCACCGACAGTCCGAAACGGGCACCCCCGCCGCTCACGGCGAAGCGCGAGCCCTCCACCGTGCACCGTACCCGTCCACCCGGCAGGACCCGGCAGACGTCCAGCAGTCTGCGCCCCATGACCAGCACCCGGCCGGGCAGTTCGACGTCCGCCGCGACCTCGATTCGCGCGGACGCCTCATGGTCGAGCCCCGACACGCGCAGCAGACCGTCGCCGTCGGCCTCCAGCAGCAGCCCGCACAGCACCGGGACCGGGGACCGCGTCGGCAGCACCCGAGCCGCCCACGCGACCGCATCGGCCAGCACCTCGCGTTCGATCCCGAACTTCATGCGAACCCTCTTTCATCGGTGGTGAGTCGGTGGTGAGCCGGCCGTGCGTCGGTGGTGAGCCGGCCGTGCGTCGGTGGTGAGCCGGCCGTGCGTCGGTGGTGAGCCGGCCGTGCGTCGGTCGTGAGTCGTCGGTCACGAGTCGGCGGTGCTTCCGTGGTGCTTCGGTGGTGCGGTGACGCTATCGGCTGCTACTGACAGCGGCCCGTTCCGGACCTGGCAGGATCGTCGGCCCACGGGAAAAGGAGTGGCGGGACATGAACGACGACCCGGACGAGCACGACAGGGACGACAGGGACGACAGCGGTACGGACACGCCGCGAGGGAGCATCGGGCTTCCGTGGAAGGGGACTTGGGGTACGGACCACCGAGGGAGTTCCCGCTTCCGTCGCGGGCGCGTGATCGCCGTCCTGGCCGGACTCGTCGCCTGCCTGCTCGTCTTCCACTCCGCCGTGCCGAACACCGTCGCCCGGCTCGGCAGCCTGCTGGAGACGTTCCTGCCCTGGCTCGCTCTCGCGGTCCCCGTGCTCCTGGTCGCCGGCCTGCTGCGCCGTTCCGTCACGGCCCTGATCGCCCTGCTGCTGCCGGCCGCCGCCTGGCTGTGGCTCTTCGGCGCGCTGCTGCTGCCCCCGCCCGGCGAACCGGCCGATCTGATCGCCGTGCAGCACAACGTCAGCGATGTGAACTCCGATCCCGCCGGTACCGCGCGGGCGCTGCTGCGCGAACGCCCGGACATCGTCGCCGTCCAGGAGGTCATGCCGGAGGCGCTGCCCGCCTACGAGAAGACGCTGGCCCGGGACCTTCCGCACCACGCCGTCGTGGGCACCGTGGGCCTCTGGTCGAGACACCCGCTGGGGGACGTGCGGCCGGTGGACATCAAACCCCGCGGGATCGGACCCGGCTGGAACCGCGGAATGCGGGCCACCGTCCTGACTCCACGGGCCGACGTCGCCGTCCACGTCGCCCATCTGCCGTCGGTGCGCCTGGGACCGAGCGGCGGCTTCAGCTCTGCTTGGCGCGACGAGAGCGCCCGACTGCTCGGCACCGCCCTCGCCGCGGAGGGGCCGTCCCGGGTGATCCTGCTGGGCGACCTCAACGGCACCGTCGACGACCGCGGGCTCGATCCGGTGCTGGCACAGGTCGGCGTGCCGGGCCCGGGGTTCGCCTTCAGCTGGCCGGCGTCGTTCCCCGTCGCACGCATCGACCAGATCCTGACCCGGTCCGCGAAGGTGGTCCGTGTCCGCTCGCTGCCGGCGACAGGCAGCGACCATCTGCCGATCGCGGCCCGCATCACCCTGTGATCCCGGCCGGCCGCGCGGATCACCCGTCGTCGCCCGGTGCGAGGCGTGCGGTGATCAGAGGTGCGAGGAAGTGGCCGAAGACGGTGGCGACGGAGATCGCGCCGAGTGTGATGCCCCAGGCGACGGGCCCGAGCGGGGTGCAGCCGAAGAACTGGCTGATGCCCGGGACTTGGATGATGGCGACGAGGACGGCCGCTGAGCCGAGTCCCGCCATCAGCACGTTGCGGTCCGCGCCGCCGGTGGTGAGGGTCTGGGCGAGTTGCGTGCCGACGACGGCGGCGAGGGCGACGGTGGCAGCGCGCCGGCCGCGGCCCGTGAGGCGCGCCGCCGTCCAGGCCAGGCCGGCGCCGAGAGCGGTGACGATGCCGCGGGCCAGCATCTCCTGGGTGAGGGCGGTGCCCAGTGAGTGGTGGGGACCCTCGGCGAGAAGGCGCTCACCGGTCTGGCCGGACGGCTCGCGCACCGCGATGGCGAGGGACGGGGCGAGGTCGGTGAGGAGGTTCACCAACATGATCTGACGTGCGTTCAGCGGAGTGGTACCGGTGACTGCGGAGGTGAGGACGCTGAAGGTCACTTCGCCCAGGTTCCCGCCGATCAGGATGGCGAGTGCCGCGCGGACGGAGGTCCACATCGCACGGCCTTCCATGAGGGCGGAGACGATGGTCTCCAGCCGGTCGTCGGTGACGACGAGGTCCGCGGCCGCGGTCGCGGCCGGAGTGCCGCGGCGGCCGAGTGCGATGCCGACGTCGGCGAGGCGGATGGCGGCGGCGTCGTTGGCTCCGTCGCCGGTCATGGCCACGACCCGGCCGATGCGCTGGTACGCCTGGACGATCCTGACCTTGTGACCGGGGCTGCAGCGGGCGATGACGTCGACGGCGGGCAGCAGCTCGTCCAGGGCGGCGTCGTCGAGTTCGTCGATCTCCGGGCCGGTGCAGACCTTGGGCTGCGCGACGTCGTCGCTGATGCTGGAGGCGATGGCGTCGGCGGTGGCCGGGTGGTCGCCGGTGAGCATGACGGTGTGCACACCGGCCTCGCGCAGTCGGGCCGTCGCGGGCGCCGCGCTGTCGCGCACGGGATCGGCGAGGGTGAGGAAGCCGATGAAGACCAGCTCATGCACGGATTCGTCGGCGAGTTCCTCACCGCTCTCCATACGGCGTTCGGCCACGGCCAGGACCCTTCGGCCCGCTGCCGCGAGTTCCTCGGCCGCTGCGGCGAGGGCCCTCCTGGCCGCGTCGTCGAGAGCCACGGCACCGTGCGACTGCCGACGGCGGGTACACCGGTCGACCACGTTCTCCGGCGCTCCCTTCACACTGAGCAGAACACCGCCGCCGGTGTTGCCGACGGTGGCGTGATACGCCCTGGCCGGCTCGAAGGGAAGGGCGTCGCTGCGCCGCCAGCGGGCCGCGCCGGTGCGGGTGGTGACGTTGGCCCGGCGAGCGCCGTCCACGATGGCCCGGTCGGTTTGGTGAGCCGGCGGTTCGGCCTGCCGGGCGCGCGGCGTGGCGCGCAGGGCGGCGGCGAGAACGTCCTTGTGGAGGGGGGTGAGCCGGTCGAGGGCCACGGCGTTCTCGCCGTCGCTGACGCCGGTGAGTTCCAGGGTTCCTTCGGTCAGGGTTCCGGTCTTGTCGAAGCAGAGGACGTCGGCGCGGCCCAGTGCCTCGATGGTGCGGGGGTTGCGGACGAGGGCGCCTCTGTCGGCCAGACGGCGCGCGGCGGCGAGCTGAGCGGCGTTGACGAGGAAGGGCAGGCCCTCGGGGACGGAAGCGACGGCCAGGTTGACGGCGGAGCTGAGATCGTCGGTCAGGGGACGGCCGTGGAGAAGGCCGGAGAGAGCGACGGCGGCGGCCGACCCCAGGGCGATGGGCATGCTGGCGCGGGTGAGGGAGGAGAGCCGGGCCTCGACGCCCGTTTCCGGTGCGGCCTGGCGGGCGGTGGCGAGACTGCGTCCGGCTTCCGTGGCCGAGCCGGTCGCCACGACGACGGCGACGGCGCGTCCGGCGGAGACGGTCGTGCCCTCGTAGAGCATCGAACGGCGTCCGGTGATGTGTGCGGCGACCACGGGCGCCGGATCCTTGCGCACGGCCAGGGATTCGCCGGTCAGGGAGGATTCGTCGACCTCCAGGCCCTCCGCCTCGAGCAGACGGCAGTCCGCGGGCACGACGGAATCGGGCCCCAGCGAGACGACGTCGCCGGGTACCAGGTCGCCCGAGGTGACCAGACGCTCCCGTCCCTCGCGTCGCACACGGGCCCCGATGGCCGACTGGGCGAAGAGCTCGGCGAGCGCGCGATCGGTCCGCACCCGCTGGACGCCGCCGACCAGTGCGGAGAACCCGGTGATGGCGGCGACCAGCGCGGCGTCGGTCCGGGACCCCACGGCTGCCGCGAGAGCGGCGCCGCCGGCGAGGATCGGGGTGAGGGGATTGGAGAGCTCTTCGACGAAGGCGTACGGCAGGCTCAGCTTCGTCGGCTCCCCCGGGCGGGCCTTTGGACTGCGTTCCGTCGCTTCCTGCACGGAAAGGCCCGCCGGGCGGGATTGCAGCCGCTCCAGGACGCGGTCGGCGGGCATGAGGTGCCAGGGGACGTGGGTCGCCGGCGGCGTGAGGGGGCGGCTCAGCAGCTGCCGGGCGCGCCAGGTGCCGAGGCAGAACGCCGCCGCCCCGGCCGTGTTGCTCACCGCGAGCGCCCGCGCGGTCGCTCGCCAGGCCGGTCCCTGCAGGGCGGCGACGGCCCCGACCCCGCTCCCGCCCGCGGCCAGGTAGTGGCTGTCGCGATCCACCACCGCGGCCACCCCCACAGCGTCGACGATCAAGCCCGCCGCCTCAAGATCTGCTCCGACCAGAATGTGCGCGCCCCAGGGGGTGTGCTCATCCTCGCGCCGCACGCCGATCGCGCAGTCGGCGGCGCCCAGCGCGCGGCGATTGCCGGAGATCAGCAGAACGACCGCGCCCTCGGCCTGCAGGATACGAACCGAAGCCGCCAGACGGTCGCCCGCGGGCACCACGGCATCGGCGAACGTCAAGCCGGGGTTTTCCCGGTCGGACGCCACCACGACCCGTGCGCCCGCCCGGCGGGCCGCCGCGGCGACGGCCTCGGCTCCGGGCGCCGACCGGGTGCCCAGCCCCGCCACCGCCTGAAGGCGATGCCCCAGTGCCAGCCCGAGGGTCTTCTCACTGCCGCGACTGCGCAGTCGTTTCGCCGCCTTGCGGCCGGTCCGCCCTTTCAGGTCCAGCTCGTCCAACGGACCGAGCACCCAGTCGCCCGAGCGGCCGACGGCCAGGGGCCTGTCGGAGTCGAAGATCGCGAACAGCCGCTCGGAGACCTGCCCGGGATCAGCGCCCCCCAGAAGTTCCAGGTCCACCGGCTCGTACCGGTCCCCCCGAAGGGCCGCCTCCTCCAGGACGATCGTGTCGACCTGCCCCAGGCGCCGCAGCGCTGTGCGGTCCATCGTCACCACACCGCGCAATGCCAGACAGCGTCCCAGAGCCGTGGCGAAGCCCTCACGCCCCGCGCCGGGCGCCTTCGGCACCGAGGCGAGACCGACCGCGATCGCCTTGCGGACACCGGCGAACGGCACGGCGGCCATACCGGCGGCGATGCCCGCCGCCATCGACCGTTCCGCGTACCGGTCGGCACCGTCCCGCGGCGGCGGGCCCGCCCGGCCGGTCGCGACCGCCTCGGCCGAGGCTTCTTCCGGTCCACGGACGAGCACGGGCTCGCGCTCGCGCCAGGCCGTGCGTTCTGCGTCCGCCTCCCGCCACACCGCCAGACGCTGAAGCACGTCCAGGACGAGCCCTCCACCACCCGTGGCCACGCCCTGCACCAGCGCGCCGAGCACCGGAAGCAGCGAGTCGGTCTGCTCCTTCGAACCGATGTCCTCGACCAGGTGCCGAAGCCGCGGATGGTGGCGTACGACGTCGATGCCGCCGGCGACCTCCGGCGGCAGGCCGATCCAGGGAGCGAGCCGCCGGAACGTCACCAGAGCCAGCCCCAGCGTGTCCGCCACCAGGGCCGGCACCGCCGGGAAGGGCGGACCCTCCGCCGGGTGGTGCGGCTCCGGTTGCCACTCGTCGAATGCTTCCGCATCCGCGGCATGGTCGCCTTCGGCCTGCTCCACCAGCGCGACGAGCTCGCTCTCGGGGGGAGCCGGCGAACCGACCGCGATGACGACCCGCTCCATGGGTGCGTTCACCCGCGCCCACACCACCCCCGGATGCTCCTCCAGCGCCCGCACCACACGACGGGCGACGGCCTTCCCCTTCGGCCCGTGGACGCCGCAGACCGCGACGTAGCAGCGCCCGGACGACCACGACACCTCACGGCCGCACCCGTCCAGAAGACCGTGTGCCACCCCCCAGGCAGCCCGGGCACCGGACGCCGTACGAGAAGCGACGCCGGAGACGATCGAACGCAGGAAAGGTGGTGCTCCGAGGAGAGAGGCGTGCTCCGGTGGCATGAGGCGTGCCTCCTGGCGTTCAGTGCGGTCGATGCGAAGAACCTGCACCGGCAGTCTCATCGAAGCTCATGAAAGGGGCGATACGGGATAGACCTATTGATAAGAGACCAACGAGTTCATGATCGACCAGGCGAGGCGATATCCGTGACCTCCACACCTCGAACTCACCCCCCGTCCGGCACCGGTACGGCCGCCCCGGGTGAGCGGCCGGCCGGGCCCCCTTCCGAGGCCACCCCTCCATCGTCGGAAGCCAGACGGCACCCGGCCCCCCTGAGCATGCCCTCGGCCGGCCGGGTGGCGAGCGGCGCGCTGAACGCCGCCATGCTCCCCGTCGCCGTCGCCCGGCAGGTCCTGCCTGCGAAGAAGGGCCTTCCGCTCTACCTGGGCCTGGGCGTCCTGGGAGCCGCCGAGGTACTGGAATGGCCCGTCGCCATCGGTATAGGGGTCGGCTACGCGGTCCTGCGCCGCGACGGCGGCGTTCTCGCCGCCCCGTCGGCCACCACTACAGGCGCGCAATCCACCACCGAGGCCGCCGGGAACGAGGAGGAGGAGTCCACCATGACGACCGCACGCGAGATCATGACCTCGGACGTCACCTGCATCGGCGCCAACGAGACCGCCCTGGACGCGGCCAAGAAGATGACCGAACTGGGCGTCGGAGCCCTGCCCATCTGCGGCACCGACGAAAGGCTCAAGGGCATGCTCACCGACCGTGACATCGTCGTGAAGGTCCTCGGCGCCGGCAGTGATCCCGCCCGGGTGAAGGCCGGCGACCTCGCCCAGGGAGAAGTGGTGACCATCGGTGCGGACGACGAAGCGGAAGAGATCCTGCGGACCATGAGCCGGCACAAGGTCCGCCGGCTCCCGGTGATCGACGGCCACACGATGGTCGGCATCGTCGCCCAGGCAGACGTCGCACGCGCCCTGCCCGACCCCGAGGTCGGCGATCTGCTCGAAGCCGTTTCCACCTGACCTCCGCCGGCCCCGCCCGCCGCACTGAACGCCGGCCGCGACACGGACGTACTCCACGGCAGCCGTCGAGCACCGAGGAGGTCCGCAGCCGATGACCGGACGTCGCCGCATCGCAGCCGTCGCCGCGCCGGCCGGCGCCGCAGTCCTGGTTCTGCTTGCCGCCGCCGGACCCGCCCGGGCGCACGGCACGACCACCGACCCGGTCAGCAGGGCCGCGGTCTGCGGGCTCGAAGGGGCGCAGCGTGCGTCGGGCGCGTGCCGGGCCGCCGTCGCCGCGAACGGGGGAGCCGCGATCGGCGCGTGGGACAACCTGCGGCTGCCCGGCGTCGGCGGCAGGGACCGTGAGGCCGTGCCGGACGGACGCTTGTGCAGTGCGGGCCTCGACGCATACCGCGGCCTCGACGCCGTCCGCGCCGACTGGCCGGCCACGCCGCTGAAGGCGGGCGGCGCGTTCACGCTCACCTACCGCTCGAGCATTGCGCACCGGGGAACGTTCGAGCTGTACCTGACCCGGCAGGGCTATGACCCCCTGTCAGCCCTGACGTGGGCCGATCTCGATGCCCGCCCCTTCGCCACGGCCACCGATCCGGCGCTCGAGGGCGGGGCGTACCGGATCGGAGCGCGTCTGCCCACAGGGCTCACGGGCCGTCATGTGCTGTATGTCGTCTGGCGGAACACGGACACACCTGACACGTACTACTCGTGTTCGGACGTGATCCTCACGCCTGAGGAGGACGTCCGGCAGAGCGGCGCACGGCCCGGTACGCCGCCGCCACCGGCGGCCCCGTCGCCGTCTCCTTCCTCCACGCCGTCTCCTTCCTCCACGCCTGCCTCCACCCCTGCCCCCGCCCCGTCCGCGGGGCGGGCCGGTCCGGCGGCGGCGGGCGGCGCAGCCGGTGAGCGCTCCACCGTTCTGTTCGGTGTCGGCGCCGCCACCCTCGCGCTCGTCTCCCTCTGCGGCTCCCTCGTGCTCCGGCGCCGGAACCGGATCTGACCGGAGGCCGCCGACCGGACATGCCGCGGACCTGACCACCCGCCACCGGGCCCTGCAGAACGGAACCGGGACGCGCCCGCCGACGGCCCAATGCCCGGTGACGAACGGAGCTCCGAGCCGGCGTGAAGGCAACCCCGGTGTCCCGTCTGCCCTCTTCCTCCGTGCAGTGGGCCGCGCGGAAGCAGCCCGTCCGCCACAGCGCATGGAGAGAGATGACAACGGTCCATACTTCGGTCGTCGTGCCGTGCTTCAACGAGGAAGACGTCATCGACGCCTTCCACCAGGAGCTGACCGGCGCCCTTGAACCGGCCGCCACGGCCTTCGAGATCTGCTACGTCGACGACGGCAGCGGCGACGGGACCAGGGCGCGCCTCAAGGAACTGGCGGCGGCGGACCCCCGCGTCCGCTACACCTCCTTCAGCCGCAACTTCGGCAAGGAGTCCGCGATGCTCGCCGGGCTGCGCATGGCGCGCGGTGACGTGGTCGTCCTCATGGACGCCGATCTGCAGCACCCGCCCCGCCTGGTGCCCCGCATGCTGGAGCTGCACCGCCACGGCTACGACCAGGTCGTCGCCCAGCGGGACCGCACGGGTGAAAGCCCGCTGCGGACGGTGCTGAGCCAGACCTACTACCGCCTGGTCCGCCGTTCCATGGACGTCGAAGTCGTCGACGGAGCGGGAGATTTCAGGCTGCTGTCCCGCCGGGCCGTCGATGCCCTGCTGACCATGCCGGAGTCCAACCGCTTCTCCAAGGGGCTCTTCTCCTGGATCGGGTTCGACACCGTCAGCTTCACCTACACCAACGTGCAGCGAGCGGCGGGCGGCTCCAAGTGGGGCGGCCGGCGGCTGTTCGAGTACGGCATCGACGGGCTGCTCTCCTTCAACAGCCGCCCGCTGCGGCTGGCGATCCATACCGGACTGTGGCTGTTCCTGTCGGCGCTCGTCTACGCGCTGTGGGTCATCGGCAACGTCCTCCTGGACGGCGTCGACACCCCCGGCTACGCCACACTGATCGCTGCCATCGTGGGGCTCGGCGGGATCCAGCTCGCCACCCTCGGAATCGTCGGCGAATACGTCGGCCGCATCTACCACGAGGTCAAGGGCCGGCCGCACTACGTGATCCGGGAGACCGACGAAAGCACCCCCGGGCAGCCCGACGCGCCCGTCAGGGAAGCCGCGTTGAGTAAGTGACCTCGTCCAGCCGGTAGTAGTCGGCGACGCACTGCGCCGGCCACTTCCTGCGCCCTTCCCGGCTGAACGGTTCCAGCATCCTGCCGACCGACAACGGCGTGTAGGGCAGCTCCGTGGCTCCCCGCTCCGCGCCCTCGCGCAGGAAGCGGTCCTGCCGGTCCCACCGCTCGGCACGCACCCGCATGTCCTGCCCGAGGCCGACGAGCGGGCCCACGAGTCCCACGACCGCCACGGCACACACGGCGGCGGCCGCGGCCTTCGCGGCGCCCGTCCGCCACCCGGCCAGGTGCGGCCGGAGTGTCCGGCCGATGAACGCGCCGGCGGCCACCAGCAGCAGAACGTACAACAGCAGGTAGTCGTTCCACGTGCGCTCGGTGGTGACCACCTTCATGCCGAAGACCGGATAGGTGATGACGGTGCACAGATAGCCGGACACCAGGAAGGTCAGGGTTCCGAGACCCACGAGGAACAGCGGTCGCGGCGGCAGCAGCACCGGTGCTGCGCCGCGCCGGCCGCGTGCCACCAGCCCCAGGAGCACGCCGACCGCGACCGCGCCGGCGTACTGCCAGGTGGTGAGGACCGTCTCAAGGATCTGCGCGTAGCCGCGCAGCGAGCCCAGCAGGGACTCCGGGGCCAGCATGGACGTGGTTTCGGCCCCGTACCGGTCGCGCCGGTTGCGTGACCCCGGCGAGGTCACCAACAACAGTGTGCCGACCGCGACTCCGGCGGCGCCCGCCAGCGACCAGGTCCGCGCGAAACGGCGCGCCCGCTCGGTGAAGATCCGGTGGGCGAAGAGCACCACGCCCGAGAGCACGACCAGAGCGACGACCGACGCCTCCTCCGACAGCGTCCCCAGGAACACGCCGGCGGCCACGACCGTCGCCAGCGCGGCCACCCTGCCCGTCCGTCCACGGGCACACAGCAGCGGCAGCGCCGCGGCGCAGGCCAGGACCGGTGCGAGGGTGTGCGAGACGGACGCGGCCGGCCAGTAGAACGTCTTGTACGTGTTGGGCGTGGCGAACAGGAACACCGCGCAGACCGTCGCGGCGACCAGCAGCGGCACGCCGCGCGGCACCCGTCGGCCGGTCCTGCGCAGCACCTGGACGGTCAGCGCCCAGAGCAGCGCCAGCATCACCAGACCGCTGACGAGGCCGAACCACTGATGCCCGCCGACCGGGAACTCGGCGTACAGTCCGACCAGCAGGCCGTTGGCGAGCCGCCCGTTGTCGGTGAACCAGAACGTGCCGATCAGACCCGAGATACCGTCCTCGCGGACCACGGGCAGGAAGCACCACTCGTCTGCGCTCGGCCGCACGTGCCGGCCGTACCAGGACGCCAGCCCCAGCAGTCCCAGCGGCAGCAGCGACAGGGCCACGGGCCACAGGGGCCGCCATCGCGCGAACCGCCCGGGCGGGCCGTCGCCCGGCACACGGGGATCGTCGTCGTGTACGACGGTGACGCCCGGTGCGTCGAGGGCCATTTCACCACTGCCTTCCGGGAGAACTGAGAACCGACCTCGTAGAGGTGAATCCACGAAGTCGCGTTCCATTCTCCGGTGGGCAAGATCGCGGGGTCGTGCCGACAGGCCCCGGGCCGTGCCGACGGCGCTCCTCCAGGAGCGGTACGGGCAGCGTACGTCCACTGCCATGCCGACACCGCACCTCCGGGGACGGCGGTGGCACCACACGTCCGGTGCCACGCCGACGCCCGCGCCTCCGGGGACGCCGGTGCCACTGCACGCCCGCACCTCCGGGGGCGGCGGCGCGCGAAAGGGGACGCGGGTGCCGGCCGCTACGCCGAGAAGACCAGCCGCGCGAGTCGGACGGGACCGCGCAGTTCGACATGGAGGTCGTACGGACCGCTGCCGGCCGGCCCGGGCTGCGAGAGCCCGCGGACGGAGGTGACGTAGTCGTACATGCCCTCGGTGGCCGGCACGTCGAAGGCGGCCAGGACCGTCCCGTCCGCCAGCCGCAGTTCGACGGCGCCCCGGCCCGTCGCGGACACCTCGACGGACACGGACCCGGCGCGTTCGAGGTCGCACCGGCGGAAGACCAGTTCTCCGGGAGTGCCGTCACCGGCCGGTGTCACGGCGTCCCCGGACGCTCTGGTCCGGTCCACGATCAGGGTGCCGCGCTGCTCGTCGTAGTCGGCCGCCTCGACCGGACGTCCCACTACGGTGCGCGGAGCGGACGCCTCGCCGGCGATCTCCACGGTGGCCCCCAGGCGGATGTCGGCGCTGGAGGCGCCGGCCAGGAACTCGTACCGGCCGGCGGTGACCGACCATCGCCCCCGCGCCACGTCCCAGAAGCCGAGTTCGCGGACCGGGACCTCGAACTCGACCCGCCGGGCCGCGCCCGGAGCGTACGAGATCCGGCGGTGCGCGGCCAGCCGGCGCGACGGGCACGGCACCGCGCAGTCCAGGGCCCGGGTGTAGAGCTGCACGACCTCGTCGGCGGTCACGGTGCCGGTGTTGGTGACGGTGAGGGACACCCGGACGGTGTCCCCCTCGGCGACCGCCGTCAGGTCCCCGTAGCGGAACGACGCGTAGGACAGGCCGTGGCCGAACGGGTAGAGCGGCGTGCCCCGGAAGTACATGTACGTCTGGCCGCTGCCGATGATGTCGTAGTCGAGCAGCTCCGGCAGGTCGGCGTCGGCCGCGTACCAGGTCTGCGGCAGTCGGCCGGCGGGGGAGACGTCGCCCGCGAGGACCCGGGCCAGGGCGGTGCCCGCGGCCTGACCGCCGTGCGCCGTCCACAGCAGGGCGGGCAGCGCGGCGTGCGCGTCGGCGACCGCGTAGGGGTACGAGGAGACCAGCATCAGCGCCGTGCGCGCGTTGGCGGCCAGGGCGGCGCGCCACAGCCGCTCCTGGTGGTCCGGCAGGGCGAGCGTCTGCCGGTCCTCGGTCTCACGGCCGTTGATGTGCGGGTCGTTCCCGGCGACGACGACCACCACGTCGGCACCGGCCGCGGCCGCGGCTACCGCGTCCTCACCGCGCTCGGTGACCTCGACATGGAAAACGTCCCCGATGTCGGCAACCTTCAGGCCGTCGGCGGCGACGGACACGTACCGTCCCGTTCCGATGTGCTCCAGGAGGTGTCCCGTACCGTGCTGCCGCAACCGGAACGTCTCCTGGACCACCCAGCCGCCCGGCTGGTCGGCGGAGGCGCGGAGGAAGCCGTCCTCGGCGACCGACAGGTACCGCCCGTCCGGGGCGCGGAAGGTGAGCACGCCGTGACCCCAGTCGGCCATCGCCAGCTCGCTCGCCGCGTCGGAGGATTCGCCGGAGCAGGTCAGCGGAGGCAGATCCGTGCGCCCGGCGAGCAGCGCGGGGTCCAGGGCGCCCTCGGCGCCCGGTGCCTGAGCCCGCGCCCGGTCCGGCTCGGGCGACGCGGGCACCCGCACCCAGCCGGCCGCGCACCGCAGCCGGACCCGGTCCGTGCCCTCGGCGAAGACGATGTTCTGTGCGCCGAACCGCTCCCGCAGTCCGTCCAGCGGGGTCGAGCGGTGGATCAGCGTGCCGCTGTACCAGTCGAGCTTGCACTCGTCGGCGAGCAGCCCGACGACCGCGACGCGGGCGCCCTCGGCGATCGGCAGCAGCCCGTCGTTCTTGAGCAGCACCACCGCCTGCTCGGCGCACTCCCGGGCGAGCGCCCGGTGTCCTGGGGTGTCGAAGTCCGCGGCGCCGGCATCGGCGTACGGTCCGGTGCCGGGGTCGAACTCGCCGAGGGTGAACCGCATGCGGAGCAGCCGGCGTACGGCCCGGTCGATGTCCTTCTCGTCGATCAGCCCCTGCTCGTGGGCGGCGCGCACCCGGCCGGTCATGACGGAGGAGTCCTGGCCGTGGTCGGTGAAGCTGTCCACTCCGGCGCGCAGTGCGGCGGCGGTGGCCTCCTCATGGGTGTCGTAGTAGCGCTCGGAGTCGACCAGGTTGGACGGCGCGCCCGCGTCCGAGCACACGACCAGCGACCGGTCGGTCCAGTTCCGCAGCTCCTCGCTCAGGAGCGGGGAGACGTGGTTGGGCCGCCCGTTGACGAGGTTGTAGGACGGCATCACCCCGGCGACGCCGCCCGCCTGAACGGCCGCGCGGAAGGCGCGCAGGTCGTACTCGTGCAGCACACGCGGCCGGACGGAGGAGGAACAGGTGTCCCGGTCCGTCTCGTTGTTGTGCGCCAGCCAGTGCTTGAGCACGGGTGCGGTACGCCAGTGGACGGGGTGGTCGCCGCGCAGACCGCGGGTGTAGGCGACGGCGACGGCGGACGTCAGCAGGGGGTCCTCGGAGTACCCCTCCTCGTTGCGGCCCCACAGCGGATGCCGCAGCAGGTTCACCGTCGGGGCCCAGACGTTGAGCCCGACCCGGGGGTCGCGGGCCCTCATGGCGCGCGTCTCGGTGCCGACGGCCTCGCCCACCCGGCGCACCAGCTCCTCGTTCCAGGTCGCGCCGAGCCCGACGGCCTGGGGGAACATGGTGGCGGACCCCATCCAGGCGACACCGTGCAGCGCCTCCTGGCCGGTGCGGAAGGCGCCTACGCCCAGGCGTTCCACGGCCGGCGCGAACTGGTGGAGCATCGCGATCCGTTCGTCGAGCGTGAGCCGCTGGAGCAGATCGTCGACGCGCTCGGCGACGGGCAACCGGCCGTCACGGAAAGGGAGATGAATGTCGGTCACGGGAGTCCCTCGGGCTGGCGGTACCGGAATGTATTCGAAGCGCTTCGATGCTGAGTCGCCCGATGCGGTGTGTCAAGACGTGCAAGCCAGTATCGTCCCTGCTCCCGCCGAAATCCCAACCCATGGACCGCGCGGGCCGGAGCGGTCTCGAGGCCAATTTCGCTTCGACTCTTGAACGGCTTGCAATCCTCACTTAATCTCGCTGCAACTTCGAAGCGCTTCGACTGTGAAGTCGCAGGGAACGCACCGCTTCTTTCGACCCGCTGCCACACATCCGCCGACACACCTACGCGAAGCCGATCACTCATGCGCCGGCTGCCCGCGTGAGGAAAGGGTTGACGCCATGCCCAACGCCCAGAGCCCCAGCCGGAGATCGTTCCTCGCCTCCACCGCGGTCGCCGCGGCAGCCGTCGCCGGCGGCGTACCGCTGCTCGGCGCCTGCAGCGGCTCCTCCGGCGCCGAACGCGCCGAGGGAGCCACCACCGGCAAGAAGCTCCAGGACATCCTGCCGACCTTCGTCGGCTCGGACGTCGTGGAGCCCGACGTGCCGAGCAAGAACGGCTCGGCGGTGGGCTTCACGACCGCCCTGCCGGCCTCGCAGCTCGCGGTCTCGGTCCCGACGAAGCTCGGCAAGGGCAGCACGGTCAGGGTCATGGCCCCTCTGTGGGGCACACCGCCGAAGTCGGGCAACCCGTACTGGACCGCGATGGACGAGGCCATCGGTGTCAAGGTCGACTGGCAGAACCAGGACGGCAACACGTACGGGCAGAAGCTCGGCGCCGTCCTCGCCTCCAGCTCCGTACCGGACGCCGTCGTCGTCCCCGGCTGGGAACTCGGCGGCAAGATACCGAGCGCCATCAACAACAAGTTCGCCGACCTCGGCCCCTACCTCTCGGGCGACAAGGTCAAGGAGTACCCCAACCTGGCGGCGATCCCCACCGGAGCCTGGCAGCGGGCGGTCTTCGGAGGCAAGCTGCGCGGCCTGCCCATGCCGGCCAGCGACATCCCCAACATCGCGCCGTTCTACCGGGCCGACCTCTTCAAGGAGAAGGGGTACGAGGCGCCCACCACCACCCAGGAGTTCTTCGACCTGGCCAAAGAGGTCACCTCGGCCAGGAACAAGGTCTGGGGCTGCGGTGACATGACGTGGGCCGCCTACAAGTTCTTCGGCGTGCTCGACGAGAAGCCCACCTGCTGGAAACTCGTCGGCGACAAGCTGGTGCACCGCATCGAGACCGACGAGTACCTCGAAGCCCTCGAGTGGTCCCGCTCCCTGTACTCCGCGGGCCTCGTCCACCCCGACGCCAAGGCCGAGACCGGCGACATCGGCAACCTCTTCGCCTCCGGCAAGGTGTGGATGTACAACGCGGACATCTCCGACTGGTACGGCAAGACCGTCGTGCAGCGCGGCGACAACCCTGACTTCTCCATGGCCGCCATGGACTGCTTCCACCACGACGGAGGCAAGCCCCGCCTCTACGCCGGCTCGCCGGCCAACATCTGGGCGTTCATCAACAAGGACGCCGACGAGAAGACCGTCCGCGACATCCTCGCCATCGCCAACTTCACCGCCGCCCCCTACGGCACCAAGGAGCAGCGCCTGAAGGCGTACGGCGTCGAAGGCGTCCACCACACCGTCGAGGGCGACGAGATCACCAAGACGGAGACCGGCAACAACCAGGTCTTCGCCACCTACGAGTACATCGCGAGCCCTCAGCAGTTCTTCGCCTACCCCAACCACCCGGACGTCGCAGAGGGCATGGTCCGCTGGCAGCAGCGCATGGGCGCCTTCGTCACCAAGCCCCTCTTCTACGGCATGCAGGTCCAGGAGCCGAACCGCTGGGTCGAGCTCAGCAGCCAGTTCGAGGACCTCGAGAAGGACATCGTCCGCGGCCGCAAGAAGGTCGCCGACATGCAGCAGGCCGTCTCCGACTGGCGTGCACGCGGCGGCGACCAGCTGCGCGACTGGTACCGGAAGCTGCTCGACGAGTCCGGCGGCCAGGCGTCCTGAGCGGCCCTCCGGCGGACGGCGAACGAGGAGAGAACGTGTCGCAGAGCAAGGTGGCGGGCCGCGCCGGTACCGCCGACGGCAGCACCCAGGCGCCGCCGGGGGACGGCGAGGAAGCGCCCGCGGGGCCGCCCGGGGCCCCGTCGGCCGCCCGCGCCGCCGTCGCGGGCGGGATCACCTGGCGGATCAGGCTGCGGCGCGACCGCACGCTGATCCTCATGACACTGCCGGCCGTCATGCTGGTACTGGTCTTCAACTACATACCGCTGCTCGGCAATGTCGTCGCCTTCCAGGACTACGACCCCTACGTCGGCGACAACGCGTGGCAGGCCATGGCCCGCAGCCCCTGGGTGGGGGTGGAGCACTTCACGCGCATGGTGGAGGACCGGCTGTTCTGGCAGGCGCTCGGCAACACCCTGGCGATCTTCCTTGTGCAGCTCAGCCTGTTCTTCCCCGTGCCGATCCTGCTGGCGCTGCTCATCAACAGTTTCGTCCGGCCACGGGTGCGCGCCGTCGCGCAGGCGATCCTGTACCTGCCGCACTTCTTCTCCTGGGTCCTGGTCGTCACCGTCTTCCAGCAGATGTTCGGCGGCGCCGGCATGCTCGCCCAGACCCTGCGCGAACACGGCCACGAGGGCATCGACCTGATGACGAACCCGGGACTGTTCAAGTTCCTCGTCACCTTCGAAATGGTCTGGAAGGACGCTGGCTGGGGCGTCATCGTCTTCCTCGCCGCACTGTCCGCCGTCAGCCCCGACCTGTACGAGGCCGCCGCCATGGACGGCGCCGGCCGATGGCGGCGCATGTGGCACGTGACGCTGCCGGCGCTGCGCCCGGTGGTGGCCCTGCTGCTCGTCCTCCAGGTCGGCAACGCCCTGACCGTCGGCTTCGAGCAGATCCTTCTCCAGCGCACCGCCGTCGGCCCCACCGCAGCGGAGGTCCTGGACACCTACGTCTGGAACGTCGGCATCCAGTTCGGTGACTTCAGCTACGCGGCCGCCGTCGGCATCGTCAAGGGAATCTTCGGCCTCTGCCTGGTGCTGGCGGCCAACAAGGTCGCTCACATGATGGGCGAACAGGGGGTGTACAAGCGATGAGTCCGGCTCTCGGCACCAAGCGGCGTGAGGGGACCCGCGGCCGGCTGCGGCCGCCCTGGGAGGAGCGGCCGCGCCCGGCGGGGCTCGCGGCGAAGGGCCTGGTCCTGGCACTGGCCTGCGCCGCCGTCCTTTTCCCGCTCTGGATCGTGGTCGTGACGAGCGTGTCGTCGGTGAAGACCATCACGGAGGCGGGCGGCCTGGTCGTCGTGCCCCGCGGCGTCACCTTCGTCGCCTACCAGGAGCTGCTCGGCGGCGGTCAGGTCACCAGGGCGGCGATGGTCAGCCTCGGCGTCACGCTCGTCGGCACGCTCTTCAGCATGACGGTGTCGGTCCTGTGCGCCTACGGGCTCTCCCGCAGCGGTTCTGTGCTGCACCGTCCGCTGCTGATGGTCCTGCTCGCCACGATGTTCTTCGGCGCCGGCCTCATCCCCACCTACCTGCTGGTGCAGGGCCTGGGACTGACGGACACGTATCTCGCGCTGATCCTCCCCAGCGCGGTGAACGTCTTCAACATCCTCGTCCTGCGCGCCTTCTTCATGAGTGTGGCGCCCGAACTCATCGACAGCGCGCGGATCGACGGCGCGGGGGACGCCAGGATCCTGTGGCAGATCGTCATGCCGCTGTCGCGCGCGGTGCTGGCCGTCATCTCCCTGTTCTACGCGGTCGGCTACTGGAGCGCCTGGTTCAACGCCTCCATCTATCTGAGCGACCAGGACATGATGCCGCTGCAGAACGTGATGATGCAGCTGGTCCTCAGACAGGAACGGCCCACGGGACTCGCTCAGGCCATCAACACCGGCCGGCTCTCGCCCCTGTCCATCCAGATGGCCGTCATGGTGCTCGCCCTGCTGCCGGTCGCCGTGCTGTCGCCGTTCGTCCAGCGGCACTTCAAGAAGGGCATGCTCACCGGCGCGGTCAAGGGCTGACACCTGCCCGCCGGCCCGCGCCCCTGCGTCCCCGGCCCACCCACAAGCCGCCGCCGTGTCCGCCCGTACCTGACGACGGCCGGACACGGCGGCCACCACCACATCCCCCACTCGCCGCTCACGGATAGAGGTATCAGCCATGTCCCTGCCACCGAGCCGCCCCGGCAGGCGCGCCGTCCTCGCCGCCGGCGCCGCCGCCTCACTCGCCGCCGTGCCCGTCCTGCACGGCACCGCCGCGGCCGCCGACCGCCCGACCGGAACGGCGCCGCGCCCTGCCCCCACGGACCGGGGCGTCCAGGCACACCGCTGGCGCAACGCCGTCATCGGCGGCACCGGCTTCGTGACCGGTGTGCTCTTCCACCCCCGCGTCAAGGGCCTCGCCTACGCCCGCACCGACATCGGCGGAGCCTACCGATGGGACACGCGCAAGGAGTCCTGGACACCGCTCAACGACAGCCTCGGCTGGGACGACCACAACCTGCTCGGCGTCGAGGCCATGGCCGTCGACCCGCACCACCCCGACCGGCTGTACCTCGCCGTCGGTACCTACACCCAGAGCTGGGCGGGCAACGGCGCCGTACTGCGCTCCGACGACCGGGGAGCCACCTGGTCGCGCACCGACCTGCCGATCAAACTCGGCGCCAACGAGGACGGCCGCGGTGCCGGCGAGCGCCTGATCGTCGACCCGCGTGACGGCGACACGCTGTGGCTCGGCAGCCGCCACGACGGTCTGTGGCGCTCCACCGACCGCGGCGAGACCTGGGCACGGGCCGACTTCCCCGCGGAGCCGTCCCCGACCGGGCAGGGCGTCACGTTCCTCGTCGCCGCCGGGCGGGTGCTGTACGCGGCCTGGGCAGACGGTGGTCCGACCCTGCGCCGCAGCCGCGACGGCGTCACCTGGGAGGCCGTCCCCGGCCTGCCGGGCGGGGCGGCGGCCCGGGTCCCGATCCGCGCGGCGTACGACGAGGCGGGCCACACGCTCTACGTCACCTTCGCGGACGCGCCCGGCCCCAACGGGCAGAGCGACGGCGGTGTGCACCGGCTGGACACCGTCACCGGCGCCTGGACCGACGTCACCCCCGTCCGCCCCGGCGGCACCGCGGCCGACGGGTCGCGCGACACCTTCGCCTACGGCGGTGTGGCCGTCGGCGCAGGCCGCCCGGGCACCGTGGTGGTGACGACCAACAACCGCTGGGCGCAGATCGACACGGTGTTCCGCTCCACCGACGCAGGACGCAGCTGGACCTCCCTGAAGGAGACCGCCGTCCTGGACGTCTCCGAGACGCCCTACCTCCGCTGGGGCGGACAGCAGCCCAAGTTCGGCTGGTGGATCCAGACCGTCGCCGTCGACCCGTTCGACTCGCGCCACATCGTCTACGGCACCGGTGCCACCCTCTACGGGACTCGTGACCTGGTCAACTGGGCACCGGAGATCCGGGGCCTGGAGGAGAGCTCCGTACGGCAGCTGATCTCACCGCGCGGCGGCAGGGCCCATCTGATCAGCGGTCTCGCCGACATCGGCGTCATGTACCACGACTCGCTCACCGCCTCGCCCTCGCGCGGCATGGCCGACAACCCCGTCTTCGGTACCGCGACCGGCCTCGCGGCGGCCGCCCGGAAACCCTCGTACGTGGTGCGGACCGGCTGGGCCTCCGGCGGCAACGGCGCGTACTCCCGCGACGGCGGCCGGACCTGGCGGCCCTTCGGCAGCCAGCCGGATGTCGCGGCCACCGCCCCGGGGCCGATCGCGGTGAGCGCCGACGGCCGTGTCCTCCTGTGGTCCTTCGTCCACTGGGACGGCTCCACGCACGCCACCCACCGCTCCACCGACAACGGGGACACCTGGGCCGAGGTGCCCACCTTCCCCAAGGGCGCCACCCCGGTCGCCGACCCCGTGGACCCCCGCTGCTTCTACGCGTACGACACCGCGGCCGGCACGGTCCACCGCTCGGCCGACGGCAGTCGCACCTTCGCCGCCGGCGCGGGCGGACTGGCCTCGGGCGACAGCCAGTTCAAGATCGCCGCGGCGCCCGGCCGCTGCGGCCACCTGTGGCTCTCGGCCAAGGAGAACGGGCTCTTCCGCTCCACCGACGGCGGCCGGGCCTTCACCGGGGTCGCCGGCTGCCGGGCCTCCTACACCCTCGGCTTCGGCAGGGCCGCCGCCGGCGCCCGCTACCCGGCGATCTTCCAGGTCGGCGCGGTCGAGCAGATCACCGCCGTGCTCCGGTCCGACGACGAGGGGGCCTCGTGGACCCGGATCAACGACGACGCCCACCAGTGGGGGTGGATCGGGGAGACCATCACCGGCGACCCGCGCATCCACGGCCGCGTCTACCTGGGGACCAACGGCCGCGGCATCCAGTACGCCGACCCCGTCTGACAGTCCCCGCCCCCGCCCCCTCCCGTGACGAAGCGAGTCCTGCCATGCCCTCCCTGAACGACGCCACCGGCCGCCGTGTGCTCTTCGGCGGGGACTGCAACCTCGAGCAGTGGCCGGAAGAAGCCCGGCTCGAGGACGTACGGCTGATGAAGCAGGCCGGGGTCAACTCCGTGCCCTCAACGAGGCATGGGGCACCACCTTCTGGAGCCGGCGCTACGACGGCTGGGAGGACATCGTCCCGCCCCGCAAGACCCAGTACCTGCGCAGCCCGGGAGGCACGCTGGACTTCCGGCGGTTCACCTCCGACCCGCTCCTCGAATGCCACGTCGCCGAGCGGGACGCCGTCGCGGCGCGTACCCCGCTCCGGCCGGTGACCGCCGACTTCATGCCCTTCTGGACCGGGCTCCGTCACCGCCGTACTGCGGTCACCGGCAGACCGGACCGCCGAAGTGGTCGCCGGTACCGACCGCTTCCCCATGACTCTCGTCGCCGACGAGAAGCACGTCCTCTCCTTTCCCAGGAGGACGTGATCCCCCCCACCCATGGAAGGGACTCCATGGCACACCCGACACAGGGCGCACGCCGCGCACTTCGGCGCGCGGCGCTCGCCCCGCTCCTCGCACTGCTCGCCGTCATCGGCCTCGCGTCCGCCCCGGCGCACGCGGCCGTCTGGCACTCCTCCGACCGCTGGGGGAGCTGGAACAGCGGCGGCTACACCCTCTACAACAACATCTGGGGCTCCGGAGCCGGTCACCAGACCATCTGGGCCAACTCGGCCACCAACTGGGGCGTATGGGCCGACCACCCCGGCACCGGCGGGATCAAGTCGTATCCCAACGCCAAGAAGGTCGTGAACAAGAAGATCGGCGCCATCTCCACGCTCACCAGCCACTACAACGTCTCGGTCCCCGCCGCCGGCGCGTACAACACCGCGTACGACATCTGGGACAGCAACTACGACCACGAGATCATGCTCTGGGTCAATCACCACGGCCCCGTCGGGCCGCTGGGCAGCGCCCAGGGTCGGGTGAGCCTCGGCGGTCACACCTGGGACGTCTATCGGGGCGACAACGGCCACAACGCCGTCTACTCGTTCCTGCGCACGGGCGACTCCACCTCCGGCACGGTCGACCTCAAGGCCGTGCTCAACTGGCTGAAGAACACGAAGGGATGGATCGGTGACGTGACCGTCGGCGACGTCCAGTTCGGCTACGAGATCACCTCGTCGCCGAGCGGACTGGACTTCGTGACCCACGACTTCGGCGTACGGACGAGCTGACGTCGTAGGCGGCACAGGCAACACCTGCGGCACAGGCATCACGGCAGAGCGCCGCGGTGCGGCCGGCTCACCGCCGGCCGCACCGCGGTCCCGTGTCACGCAGCGATCGGCAGCACGGCCCCGTTCCTGAGGAACAGCGGGATCCGCTCGAGCGGCGCGTCCACCGTCACCGTGCGCCCGCCCTCGTACTCCTCGCCCGTCCAGGCGTCCGTCCACCGGGCCCCGGCCGGCAGATACGCCGTACGGCTCGTCGCGCCCGCCTCCAGCACCGGCGCGACCAGCAGATCCGGTCCGAACAGATAGGCGTCGGAAACCTCCCAGGCCCTCTCGTCGTCCGGGAACTCCAGGAACAGCGGCCGCATCGGCGGCAGGCCCTCCTCGTGGGCCGCCCGCATCTGCTCCAGCACATAGGGCTTCAGCCGCTCACGCAGCCCCAGGTACCAGGCCAGGATCTCTTCGGCCCGTTCGCCGTACGACCAGACCTCGTTGGGGCCGCCCGTCATCGAAGGACCGAGCGGCATACCGGGATCGCGGAAGCCGTGCAGCCGCATCAGCGGGGACAGCGCGCCGAACTGGAACCAGCGGACCATGACCTCGCGGTATGCCTCGTCGTCCGGGTCGCCGCCGTGGAAACCGCCGATGTCGGTGTTCCACCACGGAATGCCGGAGAGCGCGGTGTTCAGACCGGCCGCGATCTGGCGCCGCAGCGTGGCGAAGTCCGTCCCGATGTCACCGGACCACAGGGCCGCCCCGTAGCGCTGACTGCCCGCCCACGCGGACCGGTTGAGGGTGATGACCTCCTCCTCACCGGCGGCCAGCATCCCCTCGTAGAAGGTGCGGGCGTTCTCGCGCGGATAGAGGTTCCCGACCTCCAGGCCCGGTCCGGCGTGGTAGCGCAGGTTCGCGGAGAAGCCGGGCTTCAGCTCCGGTTCGCAGGCGTCCAGCCAGAACGAGCGGATGCCGTACGGCTCGAGGTAGTTCTCCCGCACCCGCGACCAGAGGAAGTCACGCGCCGCCGGGTTCGTCGCGTCGTAGAAGGCGACCTGCACCGGCTCCGCGACCTCCTTGTCGGGCCAGTCGGCGTGTGCCGTCGGGCCGTACTCCGTCCCGATGAAGTGCCCCCGTTGCTCCATCGGCCCGTGGTTCTCGCTCAGCGGCGACACCGACGGCCACACCGAAACCACCAACCTGATGCCGAGTTCCTCCAGCTCGCGGGTCATGGCCGCCGGGTCGGGCCACTCTGCGGGGTCGAACTTCCACTCGCCCAGATGCGTCCAGTGGAAGAAGTCGCAGACGATCGCGTCGATCGGCAGCCCGCGCCGCTTGTACTCGCGAGCCACGGACAGCAGTTCCTCCTGGGTGCGATAGCGCAGCTTGCACTGCCAGAAACCGGCCGCCCACTCCGGCAGCATCGGAGTGCGCCCGGTCACGGCCGAGTACCGCCGCTGGGCCGGGGCAGGGGCGCCGGCGGTGATCCAGTAGTCGATCTGCCGGGCGCTGTCCGCGACCCAGCGGGTACCCGTCTGCGCGAGCTCGACGCGGCCGATGGCCGGGTTGTTCCACAGCAGGGTGTAGCCGCGGCTGGAGGTGAGCACCGGAATGCTGACCTCGGCGTTGCGCTGGACCAGGTCGACGACGGCGCCCTTCTGGTCGAACAGGCCGTGCTGGTGCTGTCCGAGGCCGTACAGCTTCTCGTCCTCGTAGGCGGCGAAGCGCTGCTCCAGGCGGTGGTAGCCGTTGCCGCCCGGGGTGTAGAGGCGGGGACCGGGCCACCAGAAGTGGGCACGCTCCTCCGCGAGCAGTTCGCGCCCGTCGCCGGTGGCCGTGAACCGCACCATGCCCTCGGTGTCGATCTCCGCGGTCAGCGCGCCGTTGACGACACGCCCGCGCCCGCCCTCGGTCTCGACGGTGGCCGGGGCGGGAGGCGGGGCGCCGAGCAGCGCGCCGGGCAGCCCGTCCAGCAGTGGACCGCCGATCCTGGCACGGACCCGGACGGCGTCGGGCCCCCACGGTTCGATGCGCACGGTCTCCTGGCGTCCGCTCCACTCGAGGGCGCCCGCGTCCTCGCGGAAGGTGCCGGCGGTGGGGGAGGACTGGGCAAGACTTGCTGACTGGTCCACGGAGGGGGCTCCTGGGAGTGAAGGCATACGGACGGTATGCGGGGCGGGGGCGAGGGACGCGGGGCCGGGGCGTTCGGCCGCGGGGCGCGTTTCAGCCGGAGACGGATGCTCGGTCGGAGAAGAGGCGTTCAGTCGGAGAGGGTGCGTTCAGTCGGAGAGGGGAGCGGGCCCGCTGCTGGCCCGGACCGTGAGTTCGGGCGCGAGGAGGACCACCTCGTCCCCCGCCCGGCCCTCGATCTTGGACATCACACGGTCGACGGCGTGCCGTGCCATCTCCCGGGCGGGAACGGCCACCGAGGTGAGTCGCACCGAGCCCTGGACGGCCACCTGCTCCGGGCAGACGGCGACCACCGAGATGTCCTCCGGTACGGCCCGCCGGTTCTGGCGCAGCAGCCCGAGCAGCGGCTCCACGGCTGTCTCGTTCTGGACGACGAAGCCCGTGACCTCGGGGCGTTCGGTGAAGATCTGGGCGAGCGTGCCGGCCATCGCCGCGTAACTGCCCTCGGAGGGACGGTGCAGCACACGCAGCCCCAGCAGGCGTGCACGGGCCCGGAGCCCGTCGATGGTCCGTTCCGCGAAGCCGGTCCGCCGCTCGTACACGGCCGGTGCCTCACCGATCACGGCGATCTCGCGGTGTCCGAGGCCCGCCAGGTGCTCCGCACACAGCGCACCGGCCTCGGCGAAGTCGAGATCCACGCAGGTCAGACCAGTGGTGACGGCCGGCAGACCGATCAGCACCGCGGGCCGTCCGCTCTGGCGCAGCAACGGCAGCCGGGCATCCTCGAGTTCGACGTCCATAAGGATCATGGCATCGGCGAGACCGCTGCCCGCCACCCGGTGGACCGCCTCCGGCCCCTCCTCGCCGGTGAGCATCAGGACGTCGTACCCGTACGTGCGCGCGTGCGTGGCGATCGCGATGGCGATCTCCGTCATCACGGGCACATACATGTCCATGCGCAGCGGCATCATCAGGGCGATGATGTTGGACCTGCTGCTCGCCAGCGCACGCGCCCCGGCGTTGGGGTGGTAGCCCAGTTCCGCGATACTCCGCTCGACCCGCTCGCGGGTGAGCGCGGAGATGGTCCGCTTGCCGCTGAGGACGTAGCTCACCGTGCTGGCCGAGACTCCGGCGTGCTGCGCCACGTCGGCAAGGGTGACCATGGACATCTCCAGTGCTGAAGCGCTTCGACTGAGCCGGGCGTGTCGGTGACGAGCAACTGGTGCAGAGCGTAATTCCCTGCCTTGCGCGATGTCCAGAGGACTGTCGAAGCGCTTCAATGGGTACGTGTGGGGCTCACGGGCAGCGGTAGAGGAACGACGTGGTCCCCGTGTGCCGGGACGGCGAGATCAGCCGCAGCTCCGCGTCGGCCCGGTACTCGCCCCGGCCGCGGAACGTCCACAGCAGACGCAGCCGCGTCTCCCGCTGGCCACGGGCCACCTCCCGGCGCAGCACACCCGACCGGGTGCCGTCGCTGCGCACCCACCGGTAGCTCAGGGTGCCGGGCCGCCCGTCGGTGCGCACCACGCCCACGACGTCGGCGGTCCCGTCGCAGCCCGGCCCCTCCTGCGGAGCCGTCACGGCCACGTCCCGCACGGCCATCCGCGGACCGAACCGCTGCCAGGCGAAAAATCCCAGCACCAGCGCCAGTACGAGGGCGGCCAGCGCGTACCGCCGCAGTCCGCGGCGCCGTCCGCGCGGCGGGGGCGCCGCGGCCTGCTGTCCGGCGAGCGTGCCGTGCCAGACGGCGGTGGCCGTGGTGCCGCCGCCGTGCTGCCGGACGAACGCGGTCACACCGGGGCCGAAGCGCAGCACATCGCCCTCGACCCGGTCGGGAACGGCCTGGGGGTCGGGCCGCTCGAACCAGTGACTCGCCAGCTCGGTCGCGCTGTAGTCGTCATCGTCGTAGCCGTGAGCGCCGCCGGAGGCCGCGGGTGGGTGGTTCACAGGACCGGACACCCCCTTCTGGTCAGCAGCTGCTGCGTCGAACCGCCGTTCGCGGCGGCCGGATCGGTGCTCGCCCGCACGGCCCAGTAGCAGCCCGTGCCCTGGAAGGCGTGGTCAACGGCCAGGGTGTAGCGGGTGGCGCCGCTCCGTTCGTACGACCCGGCGCTCTCGGTGGCCCCCGGTTCGCCCTTCGCGTTGCTGGTGGACCACGAGACGACGATCGTCACCGGGCCCGTTCCGTCCGTCACGACCTCGACGGTCGCGGCGGCCGTGGCCGGACCGGTCTGCCGGAAGCCGGTGACGTCGACGGACTCGACCCGCGCCGGAACGACTGCCGGCGGCGCGCTGCCCGGAGTCGCCGACGGCTCCGCCGGTGGCGCGGACGGCGGCGTGGACGGCGGCGTGGTGGTCGGGGGCGACGGGGGTGCGGAGGGGTGCTCCGGGGCCGTCCCGGTGCTCGGGGTCGGGGAAGGCGGGGGAGGGGTGGCGGCCGGTGAAGCGGACGGTTCCGTTGTGCCGGTGGCCCCGCCCCCCTCCGGCGACGGCGCGCCGTCACCGGTCGGGAGCGCGCTGGTGGTGGCGACGGCATGGGCGGTCGCCTCCGGTGTATCTGCCTCGCTCCCCTGGGCGCTGACGGCGACGGCGGCGGCGACGGCCAGCGCTGCCGCCCCCGCGAGGGCCTTGCGCAGGGCCGGCGGCAGCCATCCGGCGGGGTGGGCGCCCGTGCCGATGCCCGCGCCATCGCCCGCGCCGATCGTGGTCGTGGCGGTGTCGGGCGCCGCGGTGACCGGGCCGCCGCCAGAGGGGAACAGCAGCGGCAGCAGCGCGGCCAGCGCCGCCAGTTTCCGCTGCCCGCGCTCCTCCCAGTCGGGCCCGTACGCCGCTCCCGCGATCTCCTCCAGCTCGGCGACGAACGCCGCGGCGTTCGCGGGCCGCCGCTCGGGAGACTTGGCGAGTCCGCGCCGGATCAGTGGCCGTACCGGCTCGGGCGTGTCGTCCTCGGGGACGGGCGCGCCGATGTGCTGGAGCGCCAACTCGGCGACGTTCTCGCCGCGGAACGGCTTGCGCCCCGTCAGGCATTCGTAGAACGTCGCGGTGGCCGCGTACACGTCGGCCGCCGGCGTGGCGGGCTCGCCGTGCCACTGCTCGGGGGCCATGTAGGCGGGCGTGCCGGCGACGCCCGGCGTGGTGCCGCGGCCCGCGGCGATGCCGAAATCGACGAGCTTGGACGAGCCGTCCGCCGCCACCAGTACGTTCTCCGGCTTGTAGTCCCGGTGCACCACGCCTGCGCCGTGCGCGGCGGCCAGCCCCAGCAGGGAGCCTTTCAGCACCACCAGTGCCGCCTCCGGAGCGGTCGCGCCCTCCCGCAGCAGCAGGGCCCGCAACGCGACCCCGTCGACGAGCTCCATCACGATGGCGGCGCCCTGCGGAGCTTCGACGTACTCGTAGAGCCGCACCACGTACGGGGAGTCCAGCCCGCCCAGCAGCTGTGCCTCCGCCCGGAACTCCCGTACGAACCCGGTGTCCGCGCGCAGCCGCTCGCTCAGATACTTCACCGCCACCGGCACGCCGGTGGCGTCGTGGACGGCGAGTACGACCCGCCCGCATCCTCCGGAACCGAGTTCCCGGGATTCCGTGTACCCGGGTACCGACCAGGTGTTCATGGCTTTCCCCCCGCCTGGTGCTGTCAACGGCACAGACACATTTGCTGCACGGCCGGTTCCCGGAGGGATCAGGACAACTCCGGTGCGCCGCTGTACTTGGCATGGACCTGACCTGGCGGCTTCGGCTACGCTCCACCCGGGCGGATCTGAGAGCGCTCTCAGTCGCTGCCCTGTTCCATCCCCCACATCGCTGGAACAACCGAGAGGTCAATGCCTTGAGACGCACGACAGTCATCCGCACGGGCCTGTCCGCACTCCTCCTCCTGGGCTCCTGGGCCGCGGTCGGAGCCGGCCCCGCCGCCGCGTCAGCCGCCCCCACCCGGAACCCGCAGCTCTCCACCGGCCTCCTCGAAGCCATGCAGCGCGACCTCGGTCTCGACGCGTCCGCGGCGAAGGCCCGCCTGGCGGCGGAGAAGAAGGCCGCCGCGGTCGAAGGGAAGGCGCAGCGCGCCGCCGGAAAAGCCTTCGGCGGCTCCTGGTTCGACGCCGCTACCGGCAAACTGACCGTGGCCGTCACCGACTCAGGAGAGGCCGGAACCGTACGGGCCGCAGGCGCCGACGTCCGCCTGGTCTCCCACAGCGCGAAGCGGCTCGACTCGGTCAAGGCGGAGATCGACGCACTGAAGGCGCCCGCCGGCGTCAGCAGTTGGCACGTCGACCCGAAGGCGAACCGGGTCGTGGTCAACGTGGTCGCCTCCGAGCGCGACGACAACGATGTCCAGGCATTCCTGGACCGAGCGAGCGACGCCGGCCCGGTCACCGTGAAGGAGATCTCCCAGGCGCCGCAGCCCTTCGCCGCCGGAACGGTCGGCGGCGATCCCTACTACACCGGCAACGTCCGCTGCTCCATCGGCTTCTCCGTGCACGGCGGCTTCGTCACCGCCGGGCACTGCGGACGGGCGGGAGCCGCCGTCCGCGGCTGGGACGGCACGCACATCGGAGTCTTCCAGGGCTCGTCCTTCCCGGGCGACGACTACGCCTGGGTCGGCGTCGGCAGCGGCTGGTGGACCGTCCCCGTGGTCCTCGGCTGGGGAACCGTCCCCGACCAACTGGTCAGAGGCTCCGCCGAGGCCCCGACAGGAGCCTCCGTCTGCCGCTCGGGATCCACGACCCGCTGGCACTGCGGCAACGTCCTCGCCAAGAACGAGACCGTCAACTACAGCCAGGGCGCCGTCCATCAGATGACCAAGACGAGCGTCTGCGCGGAACCCGGCGACTCCGGCGGCTCGTTCATCAGCGGTGACCAGGCACAGGGCGTCACCTCCGGCGGCTGGGGCAACTGCAGCACCGGCGGTCAGACCTGGCACCAGCCGGTCAACGAGATCCTCGGCCGCTACGGGCTGCGCCTGCACACGGCCTGACGACGGAACGGCCCCCTACGGCCGGACCGGCCGCGCCCCGGTGCGACCGGCCCGGCCGCCGCTCCCGGGGCCGGGTCGCGCATCCGCGTGGCCCGGCCCGCCTGCGGCCGGCCGCAACCCGACGACCACGCCGAGGTGCGAGGCGCGTCCCGGGCAGGGGCAAAGCCCGGCGCAGGCCGGCATGACCGTTCAGGGCGCAGCCGGAACCCGGTCGGGCCCGTCACCCGGTGCAGGCGCCGCAATCCGCTCCGGCCGTCCCGCCGCACGGGCAGGCCCCGCGCCCTGCACCTCGAGTACCGCCTCCACTCGTAGCGTCGCGACAGCCGTCCGCACGGCACGCCGGACCGGGTACGGTGCTGGATGTGCTGATCACAGGGGAGAAACGGAAGAATCCGGAACCGGGGACCGCGCTGCTCCTCGCAGCCGCCCCGGCCGGCAAGGGTCGTCTCATCGACGCGGCGTCGGTGCTGCCCGCGCTCGCCGCCGTACCGGCGGACATCCTCGCCGGTACGGCCGGTGCCGCCTCCGCCACGGTGATCGAGCTCGCCGACCCGCTCGATCCCCAGACGGTTCTCACCCGTATCCGCGCCGCGGCGGCCGCACCCGGGCCGCTGCATCTCTATCTCGCCGGGCAGTTGCATGTGGATCGCAAGCAACGCCTGCTGCACATGGCCCTCGCGCGCACGGCGGCGGCGACACTGCGCTACACGGGGCTGCCCTGGCACTGGCTGGCCGGCGAGATCAAGAGCCGGCGGCCGGGCACCACCACGGTCGTCCTCGACCTCGTCGCCGACGCGGAGGCGTGGCAGCAGGTCATCGGCGGCCACACGGGTCTCGGCGACGGAACCCGGGTGTACGGTCGGATCGCCCCCTCGCCCGGCCGGCGCCAGGTCGCTGCTCCCGTCCATCTGAAGGCCGTGGCCGGGATCTGGCGCAGCGGGGCGCGACCGCCCCTCTCCGACCTGCATGAACAGGCAGCTGCCCAAGCCCACTTCGAGAACGGTCCGGACGGTGCGCTGCTGTTCGGCGTCACGGGGGCCGGCCCGTTCGGCGCAGCGGGCCGCGTCCCGTCGGCCGCGGGACCGTTGCCCGTACCGCCGCCGGTGGACGCTCACGCGGCCCCGGCCGTTCCGCAGCCGGGGGCCAGTTCGGATGCTTGGACTCCCGGGCCCGTCCAACCGGCGGACCCCGCCACCGAGTTGCGGAAGCCCGCGCCTGTTCTGCGGCCGGAGCCGGGGGCGGAACCGGGGGAGACCGGATCCGTCCCACCGCCGGGGCCAGGCGTCGAACCGCGGGGTCCCGGGCCTGTTCCGCCCGCGGAGTCCGGGGTCGTTCTGCGGCAGGAGTGCGAAGCCGAATCAGGGCAGGAGTGTGAAGCCGAACCGCCGGGGCCAGGCGTCGAACCGCGGGGTCCCCGTCCCGTCCCGTCACCGGAGCCGGGGGCCGAATCCTCGCGGTCCGGCGCCGAGCAGCCTCAGCCCAGGCCCGTTCCGCAGGAGGAGCCAGGCGGCGAACCGGGGCGGCCCGTCGCCGGACCGCCGGACGACGATCCGCATCCGGCGATCCTCGCCGCCGCCATGGCCGGCCGCCATGCGGAGGCCGCCGCGGCGGCCTCGGCGCGCGAGAACGAGGCTCTCCGCGCCCACGGCCCCGGCTCGGTCCAGGTCCTGCACTGGGTGGAGGTGCGGGCGGACCTGGCGCGCCTCGCCCGGGACCCGGCCCGCAGCTGCGAGTTGTGGATGGCCGCCGCGGAGGTGCGGCTGGGGCGGCAGCAGACCGTGGACGACCCGGACGTGGAGGCGGCCGTGGACCGCGCCCACCACCAGTGGGAGCAGATCGGTGACAGCGGGCGTGCCCGTCGACTCGCCCCGGCCCTCGTCGCGTTGCGCCGCCGGGTGCCCGGCCGCCAGCGCGGCGCCCTCCGGTTGCTCCAGCGACGCCTGGAGCAGCTCCACGAGCACCGGCCCGGCACGCGGCCCGCCGCGCCGACCCGCTGACGGCCCGGCGGGCCGACGCAGGTGGCGCGCGGAAACCGTAGAGCGCCCGGCCGGTTGCGATGCACCGGCCAGGCGCCTCCACTTCGGTCACCCGTATCCGCTCGACCGGTTCCGCCTCAGGCGGCGCCGCCCGGGTCCTGGCGGCCGTGCTTCTCCTGGGATGCCTGCTCGGCCGCCTTGTCCGGCATGTCGGCCTCGATCCGCTCCTTGCGGACCCGGCCCCTGACGGTCTCGTCCTCGGTGCGCTCGTCCGTGGTCAGCCGGACGCGCTCGACCGGCTCGACGCGGGTCTCCACCACCGGCCGCTCCTCGTAGAGGGTGACCTCGTGCTCGGCCTCGGAGATGTCCGGACCGGACAGGGCGGCGTCCTTGTTGGTCTGTGTGATCGGTTCACGCTCCACACGGACCTCGTCGTGGCGCAGCGGAATGGTCTGTTCCTGTTCCTCCGTCACCACGTACTTGCGCAGCCGTGCCCGGCCGACCTCCTGGCGTTCGGTGCCGACGTGCAGGGTCTCCTCGGACCGTGTCATCGCCGAGTCCGTGTCCTCCTGGCGGCCCCTTTCTGCCATGCCCGCCGCACCCGCCGTGCCCGTACCCGCCGTGCCTGCGGCACCCCCCGAGTCGGCCCAGCCGCTGTCGCCGGGCTGGTTCGCGCGCTTCCAGGCGGCGTCCCAGTCGATGCTGTAGTGCCGGTACAGGCGCTGTTCCTCCTCCGCCGAAAGATGGCCGCCGGCGTCCACGTCGACGTTCGGCGCCTCCTTGATCCTCTCCTTCGGGTAGGGCACTTCGAGGTGGTCCTCGACCATGTGCGCGTCGCGGATCGGGACGAACGACTCGCTGCCGCCGAACATGCCCGTCTGCACGCTCACCCAGTCCGGTTCACCGGTGGCGTCGTCGAGGAAGACATGTTTGGCGTTGCCGACCTTGTGGCCGTCGGTGTCGTAGACCGGGTGGTCGAGCACGTTTCGGATCTGTGCCTTTGTGATCACTTTGCTTCCTCCTTCTCCGCGTCTCTTGGTCCCGTGTAACCATCCAAAATAGGTACAAACAGCACGCGATATCGAGGGTGACGGTCTTGATGTGAGGCTCGGAAGGAAATACAATCCGAGTCGGATCGTATTTTAATCGAGGGGGACATCATGCGCGTCAAGGACTTCGACCACCTGGTGCTCAATGTGCAGGACGTCGAGCGCGCCCTGGAGTTCTACTGCGGACCGCTCGGGCTCGAGCCCGTCCGGGTGGAGGAGTGGCGGGCGGGCAAGGTGCCGTTCCCGTCGGTCCGGGTCACCGCGTCCACCATCATCGACCTCGTCGGCCGGCCCCGCGGCGAGTCCAACGTGGACCACATCTGCCTCGTCGTCGACCCGCTGGACTGGCAGGAGGTCATCGACTCCGGCATGTTCACCGTCCTGGAGGGCCCGGTAGGCCGGTACGGCGCCCGGGGGGACGCCCAGTCCATATACGTCCGCGACCCCGACGGCAACACCGTCGAGCTGCGCTGGTACCCGCAGGACGCCGAGCGGTGACCGCCGCGGCCGGCCGCCCGCGCGACCCGGCGATCGACGCCGCCGTCGTCGCCGCGACCCTCGGCGTACTGCGCGAGCACGGGTACGGCGGGTTCGCTCTGGAGGCGGTCGCGGCGAGGGCCGGTACGACGAAGCCGACCGTCCGGCGGCGCTGGCCGAACCGGCAGAGCCTGGTGATCGACGCCCTCGCTTCCGTCCTGGTCACTCCTCCCGTGCCGGACAACGGCTGCACCCGTTGCGATCTCACCCAGAGCGTCGGCCTGCTCGCGGAGGCGCTGCTCGAACGGCTTCCGCCGGGTGTCCTTGCCCCTCTGGTCGCGGACTGCGCCCACGACCCCGCCCTGCACCGGCGGTTGACCGACGTGCTGGTGCGGCCCAGCAGGCACGCCGCCACGGTCGCCGTGCGGCGCGCCGTCGACCGCGGCGACCTGCGGGCCGGTGTCGACCCGGACCTCCTGGTCGACCTGCTGGCCTCGGTGGTCTACCAGCGGGCGCTCTTCGGCGGCCCGCCCACGGGCCGGGACTCCGCCCGCCCGCTGGTCGACCTGCTGTTGCAGGGCGTGGCGGTCGACTTCGGCCACCTGGTGCGGGTGAGCGAGCTGCCCGCCGATGCGAGGCACCGGCATTGACGCGATGCGAGGCACCCGCACCGACGGCCGGTCAGGACCGGCCGTCAGTGCGCGGCACGAGCGGACGCACCTCTTCGGCCACGAAGCGTACGAAGTCCTCCGGAGCGGGTTCGTCGGCCGTCGGCTGGAGTACCACGGTGTCCGCGCCCGCGTCCACCAGACGCTGTACGGCCTTCGCCACCGCGTCCGCGTCGCCCGCCACGCCGAGTTCACCGCCGGTGGCGTGACCCGAGCGCTCGAGTTCGGCCCGGAGCCGGTCCTCGGCGCCGCGGCCCGTCGCCGTGTGGAGATAGACGACGATCTCGTGACGCCCCGTGAGCCCGGCCGATGCCCGCCCCTCGTCGACGAGTCGGCAGGCGTGGCGCACCCCGTCGGGTGCCACCGAGGCGTCCAGGACCGTGCCGTCGGCCGCCTCGCCCGTCAGCCGCAGCGAGCGCGGTCCGACGGCCCCCGCCAGCACGGGGGCAGCACTCGCGGGCGGCCAGTCGAGGGCGACGTCGTCGAGTTTTACGTAGCGGCCGTCCACCGTGACTCGTTCACCCCTCAACAGGGACCGCATCGCGGCCAGGTACTCGCGTAGCAGCGTCAGCGGCGACTCGACGCGCGCGCCCACCTGGCCCATCCAGTCCTGGACACCGTGCCCCACCGCCAGGGCGACCCGCTCCGGGAAGAGCCGGTGCAGCGTGGCGGCCTCCATCGACGTCAGCGCGACGTTCCGCAGTGGCACCGGGAGCAGGCCGACGCCCACCCGGAGCCGCTCCGACCAGGCGAGGGCGGCGGCCGCCGTCGCGATGCCGCTCTCCAGGAAGCAGTCCTCCCAGAGCCAGAGCTCTTCCAGTCCCGCGGCATCCGCCGTACGCACCACCTCCCGCAACCGCTCGGGGGGCAACTGCGGACGGAACACGGCGCCGAGAGAAGTCATGCGCCACGACTACCCGTCCCGGTACGACTTCGGCAACCCGTTATTGCGGGGTGTCCGCCCCGCCGGCCGGTGGATGTCCCCGTGCCGTCCGGCCGCAACGGGAAGCGGCGGCCCATGGACTGCTCCGGCAGGCGCACGGCCCGTACCGCCCCCGGCGAACGGACGGACGACACCGCCCTGTCCCTGCTGCGTCCCGCTTTGAAGCCGGCCCCTGCCCCCGGGGTTCCGGCCCCGTGCCCCCGGGTATCGGCCCCTGCCCTGAGGTTCCGCGCCCGCGCCTCGTGGGCGCGGACCGGCCGCCAGGGTCTACAGTGCGATCGCACATCCGTCCACCGGCGCACCCGGCCCCGTCCGTCCCGCGCCTTCGTCCCGTCCCGTGCCCCCGTCCGTCCCGCGCCTTCGTCCGACCGGAGCCCGCCGTGCGCCAGCCACTCACGATCGTCACCGGGGGCAGTCGCGGCATCGGCGCCGCGGTCTGCGCCCGTCTCGCAGCGGAGGGCCACGACGTGGTGGTCGGCTACCGCTCCGACACCGGCGCCGCACACGAGGTGGCGAAGGCCGTCCGCGCGGCCGGCCGGCGGTCTCTGGCGGTGCAGGTCGACACCGCCGACGAGGCGTCCGTCGACCGGCTCTTCGACGGAGCCGCCGAACTCGGCACCGTCACGGGGCTGGTGAACAACGCCGGCGTCAGCGGCCCCAACGGCCGCCTCGCCGACGCCGACGCCGACGGCATGCGCCGCGCCCTCGACGTGAACGTGTGGGGCTATCTGCTCTGCGCCCGCCGCGCGGTCCGCGACATGACGCGCTCGGGCGGCGGCGCGATCGTCAACATCTCCTCCGCGGCGGCCACCCTCGGCAGCCCCGGCCAGTACGTCCACTACGCGGCCACCAAGGCGGCCGTCGACGCCATGACCACCGGGCTGTCCAAGGAGGTCGCCGCCGACGGCATCCGCGTCAACTGCGTGGCGCCGGGCACTGTCTGGACCGAGTTCCACGAGGACCCCCAACGGCCCGCGAAGGTCGCGGCCGCCGTGCCCATGGGCCGGGCCGGACAGCCGCAGGAGATCGCCGGGGCGGTCGCCTGGCTGCTCTCCGACGACGCGTCGTACACGACCGGGGCCGTGCTGCGTGTCGCGGGCGGACTGTAGTCGTACGCCAGCCGTGGGCCGGCGATTCACGCCACGATCAGAAACACCCCGCTTGCTCCACCGGTATGGGGGTACTCAGGCTGCCCCGTGCCGCTCGCGGCAGAAGAATCGGCCGGGTGTGCCCGAGGCGGCGGTGATCCCCCGGCGTCCGGCACCCGACATCGTGGAGGACGTATGAACCGGAAGGACTCCCCGCCCGACACCGGTATCCCGGGAGGCCCCGCGCCAGAGCCGCCCCCCGTCGACGAACCGACGGAGCCCAGGCGGCCGCTGCCGCCCAAGCCGGACCAGAGCGGCCCCGCGACCGTCAGTCCGACGGGCCAGGAGACCGGCGCGGACCAGTCGGCCATGGCCCAGGGCGGCGCCTACCTCACCACCGCACAGGGCGCCCGGCTCCCGGACACCGACCACTCGCTGAAGGCCGGCAGCCGAGGTCCCGTCCTGCTGCAGGACCACCACCTGCGCGAGAAGATCACCCACTTCGACCACGAGCGCATCCCCGAGCGGGTCGTCCACGCCCGCGGCGCCGCCGCGCACGGCGTCTTCAAGGGGTACGGCACGGCCGCCGAGGTCACCAAGGCGGCGTTCCTGGCCAAGGGTGCCGAGACGCCGGTCTTCGTCCGCTTCTCGACCGTACTCGGCTCCCGGGGCTCCGCCGACACGGTGCGCGACACCCGCGGATTCGCGACCAAGTTCTACACCGGCGAGGGCACGTTCGACCTCGTCGGCAACAACATCCCGGTCTTCTTCATCCAGGACGCCATCAAGTTCCCGGACATCATCCACGCCGGCAAGCCGCACCCGGACCGGGAGATCCCGCAGGCCCAAAGCGCCCACGACACGTTCTGGGACTTCGTCACCCTGCACACGGAAGCCACCCACCACACGCTCTGGAACATGTCGGACCGCGGCATTCCCCGCTCCTTCCGCATGATGGAGGGTTTCGGCATCCACACCTTCCGGCTGGTCAACGCGGCCGGCGCCACGACGCTGGTGAAGTTCCACTGGAAGCCGAAACTGGGTGTGCACTCCATGGTCTGGGAAGAGGCCCAGATCACGGCCGGCATGGACCCCGACTTCCACCGCCGGGACCTCGCCGACGCGATCGAGGCCGGCGCCCACCCGCAGTGGGAGCTCGGCATCCAGACCTTCCCCGACAACCCGGAGCAGACCTTCGAGGGCATCGACCTCCTCGACCCGACGAACATCGTCCCCGAGGAACTGGCTCCCGTGCAGCCGATCGGCCTGCTCACCCTGAACGCCAACCCGTCGAACTACTTCGCGGAGACCGAGCAGGTGGCCTTCCACCCCGGTCACCTCGTCCCCGGCATCGACATCACGGACGACCCCCTGCTGTCCGGCCGGCTCTTCTCTTACCTCGACACCCAGATCACCCGGCTCGGCGGGCCGAACTTCGCGCAGATCCCCGTCAACCGCACACACGCACCCGTCAACGACATGCTGCGGGACGGCATGCACCAGACCGCCGTGCACCGGGGCGTGGCGCCCTACCGGCCCAACTCGCTCGACGCCGGCTGCCCCTTCCAGGCCGGGGCCGACACGGGCGCCTACATCGAGGTGCCCCATGAGATGCCTGCGGCGAAGAAGGTCCGTGAGGCGCCGGACTCGTTCGCCGACCACTTCAGCCAGCCCCGCCGGTTCTGGCTCAGCATGACCCCCGTCGAGCAGCAGCACATCATCGCCGCCTACTCGTTCGAACTGGGCAAGTGCTACGAGCAGGCCGTCAAGGAACGCGGACTGCGGGTCCTCGCAAACATCGACCCGGAGCTGTGCGCCGGCGTCGCGACCGCTCTCGGCCTGCCCGCTCCCGAGCCGTCGCAGCCCCTTGCCACGGTCGAACCGAGCCCCGCGCTGTCCCAGATCGGGCAGACCTGGCCCCTGGACGGCCGGGTCATCGGCATCGTCGCCGACGCCGGCTGCGACCTCGACGGCGTCCGGTCCGTGCGGCGGGCGGTGTTCGACGCGGGCATGGTGCCGCTCGTCGTCGCGCCGTCCGGCGGAGAGCTGGGCGGCGGTGCCGAGCCGGTCACCGTGCAGCGCACCTTCGCCACCGCCCGCTCGATCGAGTTCGACGCCGTCCTGCTCGCCGGCGCCCCCGGCCCGGCCGCCGACGCGGCGGGCGCGCTCGACGCGAAGGCCGGTGACGCCGCAGCGGCGGGCGACGGCGGGGTGGACCCACGGGTGCTGCTGATGCTGTCGGAGGCGTACCGCCACGGCAAGGCCCTCGGCGGGTGGGCGGGCGCCGAGAGCGTCCTCAGGGCGGCCGGCGTACCCACGGACGTGCCCGGCGTGGTGACCGGCCACAGCGGTGACGCGACGCTCACCGAGGTCACCCGGCTCCTGGGCGGCCACCGTGTCTGGGAGCGTTTCGCCTCATCCTGAGAAGGGCCGCCCGGAAGGCGTCGCGCAGGTGGAGACGGTGATCATCGCCTTGGTGGGCCGCTCGCCGGGACGGCCGGGCACCGCAGCCCGCTGCTCGGCGAGCGAGCGCTCCGAACGGAACGACGTCTGCCGGGTCTCGGTGATCACGTACTCGTAGACCTCACCGTCCGCGCTGACGAACACCGACTCGCCCTTCTCGAGCGACGGCAGGTCGCGCAGGGGGCCGCCCGCGGACAGCCGGTGCGCCGTGACCAGGTAGTTCCCGACCTCACCGGGGCCGACACCGCCGTGCTCCCCGTACGGACTGGCAGCCACGCCGCGATTCCGGACGCGGGTGCCCGGCCAGTCGTCGGTCGTGCCCTCGTACGGGACGACACGCAGGTCGTCGAGGCCGATGGCCGGTATGGACAGCGCCGCGGTCTCGGTGCGCGGCTCGGGCCGTGGCGAGGGGCTCGACGGCGGAGCGGCGGCGGGGCCGACTTCGCCGGAGACGGTCCGCGCAGAGGCGGACGCCGGGGTCGCGGCAGGGGGCGAGCCGGGCGGATCGCCGCCCGGCTCGGCGGCGGAGCGGCGGCGCAGCCGACGACGAGCGCGGCCACCACGCCTGCGAGGGCGGCGGGAGCGGTACGGGAAAGGATCATGGGCAGCCGGACTCCGTAGCCGGGGAAGGGCCGGGCCGAAGCGGACGGGCCACGACCTCTTTCAGGGCGAAAACAGCACAATGCGACCAGATGTTCCTTGTCGGCGATGTGAAGCACGGCGATGCTCAGCACGGGGACGCGCGCACCGCGGTTCTGGACAGAGCGATTCGGAAGACGGCAATTCCGGAGAAGCGGGCCGATCAGGCCACTGCCTACCGTGGCAGCACCGCTGAAACCCCGTCCGAGGAGCACCAAATGATCAAGGGCCTCGCCATTTCCACCGTCTGGGTACTGGACCAGGACCGCGCCAAGGAGTTCTACACCGAAAAGCTCGGCCTCGAGGTGCGCACGGACATGACGATGGGCGAGGGAGGCATGCGCTGGCTGACCGTCGGGGCCAAGAACCAGCCCGAGGTCGAGCTGACCCTGATGGTCCCGGGCAGCCCCGCCATGGACCCCGAGTCCGCCGAGGCGATGCGGACCCTCATTTCCAAGGGGGTCCTCGGCGCGGGAGTCCTCGCCACCGACGACGTCCACGGCGACTACGAGAAGCTCACCGCGCGCGGTGTGGAGTTCCTCCAGGAGCCGCAGGAGCGCCCCTGCGGGACGGAGGCCATCTTCCGCGACGACTCGGGCAACTGGTTCTCCTTCACCGAGCGGCGCGTGGAGGCCGACCTCGACCTCGACAAGGACTGGGCCTGCTGACACGGCCGTCACCGCCCTGCCCGCGCCCCTGCCCGGACCGGCTGCGCCCCGCTCAGCCGGTCCGGGCAGGGTCGGGCCCCGCCTCCAGGACGTACAGCAACTGCTGTGTCTGCGCCGCGAGCCCGCCCACCGCGGTCGCGGTCTCATGGTCGTGGTCCGGGAGGCGGTCCTTGAGACGCCGGTGTGCCTCCCATGCCCGCTGCATCGCCTCGCTCCGGGCTTCGCTCGCCGGCGGCGGGGAGTCGAGGGCGGTACGGTCCGCCTCGCACACGTCCGCCGCTCCACGCAGCAGGTCCGTGAGGAGGCCGAGCACGACGTCCGGCGGTGCGGCGAGCCTGCGCCACTCCCCGGCCGTGTCCACCAAGGTCCCCGTGAGCGACTCCAGACGGGTGACGATCGCGCTCCAGTAGCCGTCCCAGCTGTCCGGAGGAGGAAGCGCGCGGCGCCGTAGCCGGTGGCCCGGGTTGAAGCGGTAGCTCTCGCGTGTCCAGCCCCGTGCGCTGTCGAGGCCCCGCACCGCTCCGCACAGCCGCTGGGCTCCCTCGTGCCACTGTCCGGCGCTGGTCCGGTCGTAGCCGTTCTCCACGTCGTCGGCCACGGTCCTCAGCAACCGGGCAGCGTCACGGCCGATTCTGTCCAGGTTCTCCCGTACGTCGCGGAGGTGGACCGGAGGCAGCACGAGGGCGTTCACGGTGATGCCGATGAGCGCGCCGACGAGTGCCTCGAAGAGGCGGTGCGCGATCGCAGTGGTCGAGAAGGAGCTGTAGGCCAGCACGAAGATGGCCGTCGTGGGCGCGTAGAGGCCCTGGTCCCCGAAGCGGGAGTAGTTCCCCAGCAGAACGGCCGGCGGCAGCGCCAGCGCCATCGCCGCCATGGAGTTCCCCGTCAGTGACGCGGCGCCCGCGGCGAGCAGGGTCCCGATGGCGATGAGGGCCAGCTGCTGTGCCCCGGCACGCAGAGACCGGTAGACGGTGCTCTGCACCAGGACCACGGCCGTCCAGGGAGCCATCAGCGCCATCGGCGCCTTCCACCACCAGCCGACCAGCGCCCACGCGAGGACGGCGGCCCCGGCGGCCTTCAGAGACTGGACCGCCAGGTCACGTTCCGGCCCCGCCTCCGTCAGGGCGCGGCGCACAGAGGTCCAGATCCGTGCGCACTCCCATGCCACCCACCGCTGCGCCTCCACGGTCGCTCCGCTCCCTTGCCCGTCGCTGCGGGCGCGGGCAGCCCCGCGCCACCGGGACAAGCAACGTGTAACCGGCGAACGCCTCCTGAACCCTCCCTCCGGTCTTCGGCCGGCGATCGGAGGACCGCGGTCGGGTGGCCTCGGTCAGGCGGCGCTCGGTCAGGCAGCCCCGGTCCGGGCGGCGCGCGTTCGCCGGGGGTGGCCCTTGGGGGCGTGCGCCTCGGAGCGGGTCGGCAGGGGACCCGGCCGGCCACCGGGCAGCGCCGCCGACGCGGCGGCCGCTCAGCGGATCACGTTCAGCGCACCGGGCTGGACGCGCACCGTCACCGGCAGAGCCGCTTCGACCTCGCCGTCGGCGCCGTACGGGACGTCCCTGTCCGCTTCGACACGGACCTCCCGGCCCCGGAGGACCTCCACTTCCGGGCGTGCGAGGTGGGCGCCGGTCTTCAGCTCGTTCATCATCGTGAAGAACAGCCGCTTGGGTCCGTGCCGGATGACGACGACGTCCAGCAGGCCGTCGTCGACCCGCGCACCCGGGGCGATGTGCCGGCCGAAGCCGTAGAAGCCCGAGTTGGCCGCCACGACCGTGTAGCCGCGCCGTTCGTACGAGGTCCCGTCGACGGTGATGCGGTACGTGGCCGCCCGCCAGCCCAGAACGGCCCGCAGCCCGCCCGCGTAGTACGAGGCGGCGCCCCGCAGCAGCCGGGAGGTGTTGGCGTGCCGATTGGCCACCGCGTCCACGCCCGCGTACACGCTGCCCAGTACGGACGTTTCGTCATGGAAGGCCGAGGACACCCGGATGGTGTCGACCGGCTTCGGCGAGCCGTTCAGCAGCAGTTCGGCCAGCGCTGCGGGCTGCGTGGGCAGCCCCAGCGCCCTGGCGAAGTCGTTGCCGCGCCCGGCGGGGACGATGCCGAAGACTGCGCCGGTCCCGCTGAGGGCACCGCCGACGCAGCCGGCGATGCCGTCGCCCCCGACGGCGAGCACGACATGGTCCTGCCCGCCTGCCAGTCGCGCCACCTCCCGGGCGTGGTCGAGACTGCGGCTGTACTGGGTGTCGAGCCGCGCCCCGGCCTCCCGCAGGAGACGGGCTAGCGGCAGCAGGGCCGCCGTACCGCTCGACCCGCCCGCGGCAGGATTGACGACGGCGGTGAACTGTCGCATGGATGCGCCCTTCTGGAGCGGTCGCCGGTCAACGGACGGGGACGAGCACGCCGGGGCTGAGCACCCCGGCAGGATCGAGTTCGGCCTTGAGGGCCTGCAGGGCACGGACCCCGACCGGGCCGATCTCCCGCTCGTACCAGTCGCGGTGGTCGGTGCCCACGCCGTGGTGGTGGCTGATGGTGCCGCCTGCGGCCAGGATCGCTTCGTTCGCGGCCCGCTTCGCCGGCGCCCAGTGGGCGACCGGGTCCTCACCCTGCGCCGAAACCACGGTGAAGTACAGGGACGCGCCGTTCTCGTACACGTGCGAGACGTGGCACATCACCAGCGGCGGGGTCCCCGACTCGGTCAGCGTGGTGGTGAGCGCCCGGCGCACCCGCTCGTAGAGCGCCGGCAGAGCGGACCAGAACGCGGCCGTCTCCAGCGTCTCCGCGAATGCTCCGGCGTCGAGCAGGGCGTCGCGGAGATAGGGGGCGTTGTAGCGGCCGTGAGCCCAGCGGTCGCCCGGCTCTTCGCCGGCGTACTCGCCGCCGGACGCCAGCAGCACCCGGCGGGCCCGTGCCCGCCGGTCGGCGGTGTCCGCCGCGGTGCCCTCGTATCCAGCGATCGCCATGCACCCGGCGGACTGCCCGGTCGCGGAGCCGCCGATCCCGTCGGGCTGCGCCAGGCCGACGAACGTCTCCGTCTCGTCCGACAGACGCAGCACGGTCGGCCGTGGGCCGTCCTGGGCGAGCCTGCGCAGGGCCGCGGCGCCCGCCTCGAACGACTCGAAGCGCCAGCCCTCGTAGATCCTGGAGGTCGGCAGCGGCCGTATCCGTACGGTCACCGAGGTGATGACCCCGAGCGCGCCCTCGGAGCCGAGCACCAGCTGCCGCAGGTCGGGTCCGGCGGCCGAGCGCGGTGCACGGCCGAGTACGAGAACTCCCTCCGGGGTGGCGAGGGTCAGACCGAGCACCATCTCGTCGAAACGGCCGTATCCCGCCGACGCCTGGCCGCTGGAGCGGGCCGCGGCGAAGCCGCCGATCGAGGCCCACTCGAACGACTGCGGGAAATGTCCCAGCGTCCAGCCCCGCTCGTTCAGCAGCCGCTCGCACTCGGGCGCCCGCAGTCCCGGCTGCACGGTCGCCGTGCGGGAGACGTCGTCGAGGGCGAGCAGGGCGTCCAGCCGGCGCAGGTCCAGCGCGACGAAGGGCCGCTTGCCCTCCGGTGCCAGACCGCCGACGACGGAGGTGCCGCCGCCGAAGGGCACGACGGACACCGTGTGCTGCGCGCAGGCCCGCAGAACGGCCGCCACCTCGTCGTGGCTGCCCGGCAGGACGACCGCCCCGGGGACGTCGTCGACCTCGCCGGCGCGGATCCGCAGCAGATCGGGGGTGGACTTGCCCCGGGTGTGCCGGACACGGCTCTCCGCGTCGGTGAGCACCTGCGCTTCGCCCACGCACCCGGTGAGCGCCGCGCGAGCCGCGTCGGTGAGGGGGCAGGCCGGGACGGCGATCTCTTCGAGTACGGCGGGGCCGCCCACTCGCGGTGTGACGCCGAGCAGATCACGCAGCAGGCCGGTCACCGCATCCGGCAGGGGCGCTGCCTTGGCCGGGTCGCCCCAGCCGCTCCACAACATGTCCACGTGTGCTGTTTCCTCACATCGGTCTCCCGCCGGGCTCCGGCGGGGCGCACTGCCATGCGGCCTGCACTGGCATTACACTGTGACAGATGACGCCCATTCGTCACAACCACTCGGACGCGGACGCCGTCCTCGACGCCGCCCGGGACTGCGTCCTGGCCGTCGGTGTACGCCGGACCACGCTCACCGACATCGCCCGGCGCGCGGGGGTCTCGCGGATGACCCTCTACCGCCGCTGGCCCGATGTGCGCACCCTCGTCGGCGACCTGATGACCCGGGAATGGATCGGCCTCGCCGTCGGCGCCATGCCCGAGCACCGGCCGGACACCCCCGCGCGTCGCCGCGTCGTCGACGGGCTCGTCGCAGGCGTCGCCGCCTTCCGCGCCCACCCGCTCTTCCACAAGATCATCGATGTGGACCCCGAGCTCCTGCTCCCGTACATCCTCGACCGCAGGGGCGCCAGCCAGGACGCCCTGCTGGAACTTCTTTCGGGGGGCCTCGAGGAGGGCCACGCCGACGGGTCCGTCCGCCGGTTCCACCTCGACCGCCAGGCCCGCTCCCTGCTGCTCGTCGTGCAGTCCTTCGCCCTGTCCCTGCGCACGATGACCGAAGAGGGCGACCCCGAACTCGCCGACGCAGCCTTCCTCGACGAACTGCGGACCATCCTGGAGAGGATCCTCGCCCCATGAGCAGCCGCCCCGACCGGCACGACGGCCACCACCGGCGCAACACGTGTGACGGGCCCGGCACCCCCACCCCCGCGTCCTCTCTGAACGCGGCCCGGCGCAGCCGCGAACTCGCCGAACTCGCCCACGGCGCCCCGGTCGACGTCCTCGTCGTCGGCCTCGGCGCCACCGGTGCCGGAGCCGCCCTCGACGCCGCCTCCCGTGGCCTCACCGTCGCCGCGATCGACGCCCACGACCTCGCCTTCGGCACCTCCAGGTGGAGCTCCAAACTCATCCACGGCGGACTGCGCTACCTCGCCACCGGCCACCTCGACGTCGCCCATGAAAGCGCCGTCGAACGGGGCATCCTCATGGAGCGCACCGCCCCCCACCTGGTCCGCGCCCAGCCCTTCGTCATGCCGCTCACCCCCCTCGTCTCCCGCGGCCAGACCGCGCTGACCTGGGCGGGCCTGCGCGCCGGGGACCTGCTGCGCGCCGGCGCCCGCACCTCACGCACCACCCTGCCCGCGCCCCGCACCCTCTCCGCCGTAGAGACACGGCACATGGCGCCCGTCCTGCGCCAAACCGGTCTGCGCGGCGGGCTCCTCTCCTGGGACGGCCAACTCACCGATGACGCGCGCCTGGTGACCGCCGTCGCCAGGACCGCCGCCGCTCACGGCGCCCGCGTACTCACCCGGACCCGCGCACTCGAGGTGACCGGCACCGGCGCCCGCGTCCGCGACGAACTCACCGGCGAAGAGCTGCGGATCGGAGCCCGTACCGTCATCAACGCGGCCGGCGTGTGGGCGGGCGGCCTCGTCGACGACATCCGCCTGCGCCCCTCCCGCGGCACCCATCTCGTGCTGCGCTCCGACGACTTGGGCGGGCTGAGCACGGGCATGCACATTCCGGTCCCGGGCGAGTCCAACCGCTTCGTCCTGGTCCTGCCGCAGGGCGACGGGCGCGTGTACGTGGGCCTCACCGACGAACCGGTCGAAGGACCCGTCCCCGACGTGCCCGACGTGCCCGAGACCGACATCGGCTTCCTCCTCGACGTCCTCGGCTCCGCTCTCGACGTACCACTGCGCCGCGAGGACGTGGTCGGCGCCTTCGCCGGACTGCGGCCACTGCTGGACACCGGCCCGGTGGGCGGCTCCGGCGCCGGACGCACGGCCGACATCTCCCGCAGGCACGCGGTCCTCACCTCGCCCCGGGGCGTCGTCACCGTCGTCGGAGGGAAGCTCACCACCTACCGGCGCATGGCCCAGGACGCCGTGGACGCCGCTCTCTCCGCGGGCGGCCTCACCGCCGGCCCCAGCCGTACCGCCGCCACACCTCTCATCGGCGCGGCCCCGGCCGGCGTACTCGCCAGGCTCGACGCGCCCCGGCGTCTGGTCCGCCGCTACGGAGCGGAGGCCCCGGCCGTCCACGCGCTCGGCCTTGCCGACCCGGCCCTCGCCCGGCCCGTCGTCCCCGGCCATCCGGTCACCGGCGCCGAACTCCTCTGGGCCGTACGGCACGAAGGCGCCCTCGACGAGTCGGACGTCCTGGACCGCCGCACCCGGATCGGGCTGGTCGAAGAGGACCGACGGGTCGCGCTCGAGGCGGCCCGCGAGGCGCTGGAACGCTGCTTCTCCTGACGACTCCGTTGCCCTGACCTCGACCAGCCGGCGAGGTCGGACCGTGCGGGAAGCGGCAACGGTGGACGGCCCACCCGTTCGCCGGGATGCCCCGTATCCGCCGGTTTGGCGTGTCGCCTGGATCACGTTGGCGGATTGCGTGAAACCCGTGGGGCTGGTGGTGCGTCTGTCCTCACGGCGCCGGAAGGCAGTGGAAGTCCCACGGAGGCAGCGTCACGGCGCTGTCCGGCGGGGGCCCTCCATGGGGGTAGCCGTAGAGGAGCAGCGGATGCATGGTCACGGTATGTAATGAAACCATTACATCGTAGCCACGTACCTGTCACACGAGGAGCCCGGGCAGGCGCGCACGGGCAGGGGAGGAAGAGGAATGAAACCGTTCGCGTGGAACTTCGCACGCCCAGCCGAGCCGGCCGGGGGTATCGCCCCCTATGCGTACGACGACGCCCTGCAGTTGAACGTCCTCGCCGACGGACGACCCGCCGTCATGGACCGGGGTCTGCTCGCCCTGGCCGGCACGACGACCTCGAAGGCCGGCTCCGCGACCCACTTCGACGACTGACCGGCTGTGCGACGTGACGGTGCTGGTGCTCACGTGCGAGGCCGACGTCACCGCCGACATGGTGGTGGCCGAACTGCACGAAAAGGGCGTCCCGTTGGTGCGGTTCGACCCGGGCGACCTCCCCGGCGGGGCGGCGCTCTCCGTCGAGTACGTACGGGGCGAGTTCCGCGGCTACCTGTCCAGCGGCGGCCGGGTGGCGAGCATGCAGGGCCTGCGCTCGGTCTGGATCCGCAGGCCCAGTGAGCCGGCGGCACACGCGCCGGAACCGTCCGACTGGCTGAGCGTGGAGAGCGCCCACGCCCTCTACGGGATGCTCGACTGCACCCGGGCACGGTGGATGAACCACCCGAGCGCCGCCGCGAAGGCCCGGCGCAAACCGTGGCAGATGCGCATCGCGTACCTCAGCGGCTTCCCGGTGCCCGCCACACTCCTCACCACGCACCCCACGATGGCCCGTCAATTCGCGGACCAGTACCGGCAGGTGGTCGTGAAGTCGGTCTCCGGACAGCCCCCCGGCGATCCGCCGATGACGCTGCCGACCACACTCGTACCGCCGGACGCCGACTTCTCCGGTGTGGCCGCGGCCCCTACGCTGCTCCAGCGCTACATCGCCAAGCGCGCCGACATCCGGCTCACCAGTGTGGGCGACCGGCACTTCGCGGCCCGCAAGGCGGCGGAACCGGGACAGGTCGACGGGCGCTACGGCGACACGGGTCACCAGTGGCAGCCCGTGGACGTGCCGGCCCAGATCGCCCGGGCCGTCGAGACCTACAAGAAGCACACGGAACTCGCCTACGGAGCCTTCGACTTCGCGGAGGACTCCACGGGCACATGGTGGTTCCTCGAATGCAATCAGGGTGGGCAGTTCGGGTTCGTGGAACTGGAGACCGGGCAGCCCATCGCGCGAACGGTGGCGTCGTGGCTGGGCGCGGAACCGTCGTGACCCCTACGGCGGCCGGTTGACGGGGAGCCCCGCCGCCGGGCCTGGTGTGGTGGCCGGTTGACGGGGTTCGCGCTGCCGCGCCCCGTACGGTGGCCGGTTGACGGAAAGGGCGGCCGCGCGCCCGTAGTACGGCTGCTGCCGCATGACAGGGGCGCTCGCGGGCGCGTCCGGTACGCCGCCTCGTGACGCAAAAGCCGTCGCCGCGCTTCAGGCGCGGCCCCGCCGCCATTCCTCCACGACGGCCTCCGCGTCGTAGGGTGTCAGCCCCAGTGGCGGCCCGGGCGGCGGGCGCAGGACCGCTGCCGCGATCTTCTCGTTGATCTCCGCGACGATGCGCCGCACGACGGACTCCGAGGCGCCCGCGCGGCTTTCTCGAGGGCTTCCTCCGCTTCCTTGCGCAGTGCGAGGGCCGGCGGCAGGAAGCCGAGTCCTTCGCGGTGCATCTTCCCCTTGATCCACCACATCTCGTCGTACGTGGCGTCGGACGACGGAAGCGGACGCCCGAAGCCCGGCAGTTCCTTGAACTCACCACGCTCGGTGGCCTCACGGATCTGCTTGTCGACCCAGGATTCGAAGCTGACGCCTGGCGGCTTGCGCTCGGTCATGCGTTCCAGCCTACGTCGGCCCGGTTCGGCGCTCAGGCGTTCGCCGTCACCGGTGCGGCGTCCCTGTCGCGGGTCCGGGCGAGAAGGTCGACGACGACGGCGGCGGTCCAGCTGAAGCCCGTCGCGCCGCGGGCCTGTCCGGTGTGCGGGTCGACGTACTCGGCGAAGCCGGAAGTGGCGGCCGCCGCGAGGAGGGCCTGCTCCAGCGCGTCGGCGCGGACGATGTCGCCGTGCTGCCGCAGCCCGTGCTCCAGCAGCCAGTTCACATTGAACCAGGCCGGGCCGCGCCAGTAGCGGAAGGCGTCGAACGCAGGGCCCTCCAGGTCGTAACTGGGCACCAGATCCGTGGTCGTACCGAGTCCGAAATGCGGTCCGCTCATGGTGCGCACCAGGGTGCGGGCGATGGGGCCGGGGAGGCCGGGCAGCACCAGCGGGAGCAGGCCGGTGACGCCCATGTCCCGGACGGGGCGGCGGGTGTGCACGTCGCGGCAGAGGAACATCCCGGCGCCTTCGTCCCAGAGCCGCCGTACCAGCGCGGTGGTCAGCCGGCGCGCCCGTGACCGGTGCGGTGCGGGATCCTGCCCCAACTCGGCGGCGATTTCGGCCAGAGCGTGCTCGGACAGGGCGAGCAGTGCGTTGAAGCCGGGGTCCTCGACGGCGAACGGGTGCTCGCGGCCCGCGTCGCGGTAGCCGCCGTCCCGGTAGTGCGCGGCGAGGCGGACGTAGCGTCCGTAGTCGAGGTCGGTGGGCCGGTCGGCGCCGTCTCCGCACTCGAGGTCGGCCCGCCTGAACGAGCCGGCGGGAGCGGGCTCGACGCGGTCGAGAGGCTCGTCCCAGCACGGGCTGTTGTCCATGCCGGACTCCCAGGGATGGACCACGGCGGCCAGCCCCGCGCCGCCGAAGTCACGGCACCCCGTCAGGTAGTCGTGCCAGGCGGCGAGACGCGGCTGGACGCGCTCCAGGAACCCGCGGCGGCGTGAGAGCTCCGGGTCGCTGCGGTGGACCAGCCAGGCGGCCAGTGCGTGGACGGGCGGCTGCACGATGCCGGACGTCTCCACCTTGTCCGGCGCGCCCGCCGCCCGGCCGGCGGTGGAGGACCGCCAGAAGTCCGGGCTCGGGAAGTACGCCCCCAGTGGTACGGCGGGGCTGAACACGATGTGCGGGACGCGCCCGTCGGCCCACTGGGCGTCCAGCAGCGTCTCCACCTCACACTGCGCGCGCCGGGGCGAGAGATGACGCAGGCCGATGGCGATGAAGGCCGAGTCCCAACTCCACTGGTGCGGATACAGCGAGGGAGAGGGGACCGTCGACGCGCCCCGCCAGTTGCCTTCGAGTACCTCCGCGGCCTGCCGGCCGAGCTCTTCCCGGCGCTGTTCCCCGTCGCGTCCGGTGGAGCGACCGCCGGCGAGAGGCGCGGACAGGGGAGGCGCGGACGGGGGAGGGGCGGACGGGGGGCCGGCCTGCGCCGGGACCAGGGCCCGGCGAGGTCCGCTCGCCGAGGAGGACGCTTTGCCCGGCGCCGCCGAGGAGGATGTTTCGCCCGGCGCCCGGGGCACCTCGAAGGCGGCCTGCCCGGGGACGGGCGGGCCGCCACGGGCGACGCGTTCCACTGAAAAGCTCCAGATGTTGAGACCGCAACATATGCCGATGAACCGCAAGGCTAGGCGCTGGGCCGGGGAGGAATCACCACCCCTGCGCAGTGATATTCCCGACATTCATGCTGGTTGTGACCGTTCTGTGCCTCTCTGTCCCCGCGTGTCCCTCGAATGTGGCTCTGTCCCCACCGCGGGCCACCCGCGGCCTCCGGTCGGGCGAGCACCACGCACCGACATCTCCTCGCGCTGTGAGAGCCCCGCCGCCCTGTAGCCTGATGAAACGGCTCCGTTCGCAGTACTGCGCCTGACGTGACCCTGCGCCGTCCGGAGAGGAACATGCGCCACAATCCCCAGCGCCGCACCGCACTGCTCGATGCCGCGATCGAGGTCCTCGCCCGTGAAGGTTCGCGCGGGCTGACGCTGCGCGCCGTGGATGCCGAAGCCGGCGTCCCGACCGGCACCAGCTCCAACTACTTCACGCACCGCGCCCAGATGCTCGGCCAGATCATGAAGCGCACCCATGAACGCCTCACTCCGGATCCTGACCGCCTTGCCGAGACCCTTTCCGCGCCGCCCGACCACCAGCTCGTCGCCCGGCTGCTGCGCGAGGTCCACGAGCGGATGGAAGGAGACCGCAGCAGTTGTCTCGCCATGCTCGAGCTGCGCCTGGAGGGCACCCGCCGTCCTGAGCTCGGTGCCGAGCTGGGCCGGATCCTGGCCGCCGAGCTGGAGGACAACATCCGCTTCCATCTCGACAAGGGCCTGCCCGGTGACCGTACCGACGTGGTCCTCCTCTACGTGGCCGTGCACGGCATGATCGTCGACGACCTCACCGTGCCCACCGTCCTCGCCGGACAGACCCCCGCCCTCATCGACCAGCTCACCACCCGCCTCCTGGGGCCGGCTGCCCCCTGACCTCCCCTTGCCCTGCCTGCAGTGCCCGGGGAGTGCCCCGGACACGCCCAGCGCCGCCCGCCGCGTGCCACGGTGACGCCGCCCCACCCGGGAGCCGCAAGGAGGCAGTCGCCACGCGTCACCGCCGAAAGGACCGGTTTCGCGCGCCACTGTGGCCGTGAGAGCCGTCGTCGCCCTGGCAGCCGGCGCACACTCCGCCGGAACGGCCGGCGCGCCACCGGAACGCCCGCCGACCGGTGCAGCCAGGCCGCCCCCACGTGCGCCGACAACGCCTGCACCACCACCCGCACCGCCCTCTGTGGCGCGCCCCTGCGCATGGGCCCGGAGGGCGAGTGCCGCCGGCCGCAGACCCACCCCGCGTGAGTGCGGCCGCAGACCGACCCCGCGCGGTCGGCCGTCGAGGTCAGGTGCTTCATCGTCAACGAGCTCGGCAGCGCCTGGTCCTCCGTGCCCGGCGCGCCGGAGGGATCCGGGAGGAGCACCTGTCACGCAACGGGTTCCGTACCGCTGCCTCTTCAGACGTCTCCCGCTCCCGGCTCGCCCGCCCGGGCCCGGGCGGGCAGGCGGAAGGGCCTGGTCCCTTCGTTCATCGCATATGTGAAGAGATGCCATAGGGGACATCCGGGTGGCAATCCATCCGAACTGCAACTGCCCCCGGCCGGCCCGCAGTCCTCCCAGGCACACGCACCCCGACCGAGGAGTCTCAATGACAGGCTGGCAGACCCCCACCATGACCCCGGACGCCGCGGCCACGGCCGACCCGTACCGCTTCCCGGGCGCCACCGCCGTCGACGACCAGCCCCGGCCGTCCGCGCTCTCCGTCTCCGCCCCGGTCGACTACCTGCTGGCCGCGCCCGACCGGGTCGATGCCCTCCTCGCCGCGCCCGACCCCGGCCGGCGCGTATCCCTGCCGCTGGAGCCGGCCGACCGGCGCCGCCTGGACCTGCACGCCGCCCTCACCACCGCCGGCATCGCCCCACTCCCCGGTGACCTCGCCGCCATCGACGCCCTGTGTGCCCTCGACGACGCCACCCACACCGCGCTCCAGCGGTGGATCACCCGCACCCCGTGAACGACCGGTCCGGCCGCACCCCATCCGCGGAAGAGGCGGCCGGGCGACGCCCGCCCGGCCGCCCCCCGGTCAACGGTTTCCCCATGCCCCGACTCGAGCGCCTGACCGCCGCCCACGCCGCCGCCCTGAGGACGTCGGGCACGGTACCGAGGTGAAGCCGTACGGCGCCAAACCGCTTCGCGAGCAGATTGCCCGTCCGCAGACGGACGAGAAATGGCAGTGGCAAGGAGGTCACTCACTCCTTGCCACTCTTAACTTATAGCGCACCGGGGGGCTTGCGGCAAGGTCCGGGGCGTCCCGCACAATGGTCGGCCCAAGGCCAGGACCTGGGGAAACGTGGAAAACGCGATGCGCTGTGGGGACACGGCGCGCGCCTACGCGCCAACGTGCCGCCGGGCTGCGCGGAGCGGCTGGCCGCATTCCAATCTCGTGGGACGGGCGTATCGATGATTGACGTGATCGTGGTCGGCGGCGGACCGACCGGCTTGATGCTGGCCGGAGAGTTGCGACTGCACGGCGTGCACGTGGTCGTGCTGGAGAAGTTGACGGAGCCGACCGAGGAGGGGCGCGGGCAGGGTCTGCACGTCCGCAGCGTCGAAGTGATGGACCAGCGCGGTCTGCTGGACCGGTTCCTCGCACTCAGTGAGAAGTTCCAGGTCGGCGGTCTTTTCGGCGGCATCGCCAAGCCGTGGCCGGACCGGCTGGACACGGCGCACCCGTACGGCGTCGCCACCCCGCAGCCGGTCACCGAACGGCTGCTGGGCGAGCGTGCCCTCGAACTCGGCGCGGAGATCCGACGCGGCTGCGAAGTGGCCGGACTGAGCCAGGAAGAGGACGGGGTGACCGTCGAGCTCAAGGACGGCACGCATCTGCGCTCGCGCTATCTCGTAGGGTGCGACGGCGGCCGCAGCATGGTACGCAAGCGACTCGGCGTCGGCTTCCCCGGCGAGCCCGCCACGGTCGAGACGCTGCTGGGCGAGATGGTGCCGACCGAGGATCCGGCGACGATCGCCGCCGTCGTCGAGGAAGTCCGCAAGACACAACTGCGGTTCGGGGCCATGCCCCTCGGCGACGGGGTGTACCGCGTCGTGGTGCCCGCGGACGGCGTGGCCGAGGACCGTGCGGCCGGGCCGACCCTCGAAGATTTCAAGCAGCAGCTGCGGGCCGTCGCCGGCACGGACTTCGGTGTGCACTCGCCGCGCTGGCTCTCCCGGTTCGGCGATGCCACCCGGCAGGCCGAGCGCTACCGGGTCGGCCGGGCATTGCTGGCCGGCGACGCGGCGCACATCCACCCGCCGACCGGCGGGCAGGGGCTCAACCTCGGCGTGCAGGACGCGTTCAACCTCGGCTGGAAACTGGCCGCGGAGGTCAACGGCTGGGCGCCGGAGGGGCTGCTGGACAGCTACCACACAGAACGGCACCCGGTGGGCGCGCGGGTGCTGGACAGCACGCGCGCGCAGATCAAGCTGCTGGGCACCGACCCGGGTGCGACCGCCCTGCGGGCACTGTTCACAGAGCTGATGGACTTCGAGGAGGTGAACCGGTACGTGACCGAGATGATCACCGCTGTCGGGGTCCGCTACGACTTCGGCGAGGGTCACGAACTGCTCGGCCGGCGGATGCGGGACATCGCGCTGAAGCGGGGTCGCCTCTACGAGCTGATGCACCGCGGCCGCGGGCTGCTGCTCGACCAGACCGGCCGGCTCTCGGTGAAGGGCTGGGCGGATCGGGTCGACCACGTCGTCGACGTCAGCGAGGAACTGGACGTGCCCGCGTTGCTGTTGCGGCCGGACGGCCATGTGGCATGGGCCGGCGAGGATCAGCGGGATCTGCTCGGCCGGCTGCCCCAGTGGTTCGGCGCCGCCGGCGGCTGAGCACGCAACACGGCCGGCGTCGGCCTCCCGGCCGTACCCGACCGGACCGGACCGGGCACAGGATGTCGGGTCCGGGAGACCGGACGCTCCGTAGCGTGCTTGAACGTAAGGGAAGGAGACCGGAGTGCTGGAGCGCCTCAACCAGGCCGTGGAGTACGTCGAGGAGCGTCTCGACCAGCCCGTCGAGGTGCGCGAGCTCGCGCGGATCGCCGTCACGTCGGAGTACCACTTCCGGCGGCTGTTCTCCGCCTTGGCGGGCATGCCGCTGTCGGAGTACGTCCGGAGGCGGCGGCTCACCGTCGCCGGGGCGGAAGTGCTTGGCGGGCAGCGGACGTTGCTCGACATCGCGGTGCGGTACGGATACGGCTCGGGCGAGTCCTTCGCACGCGCCTTCCGCGCCATGCACGGCGTCGGCCCGCGTGAGGCCCGGCGCGACTCTGCACTCGCAGCCCCGGATGTCCTTCCGCCTCGTCGTCGAAGGGAGTACGAGCATGCGATACCGGGTCGTGGAGAAGGACGAGTTCCGGGTGGTGGGCAAGAAGGCGCGGGTAACACAAGCTGGAAAGCATGGACGGCCTCTACTGTCTCGCCTGGTCCCCCGACGGGACCCGGCTGGGCGCCGGGGACCAGGACCGGACGGCCCGCGTCTGGGACCTCGCTCGCAACGGCTCCGGTGACGCGCGGACGTGGCTGAACGGACACACCGACACCCTGTACGCCATCGCCTGGTCACCGGACGGTCGGCAGCTGGCGACGGCCTCCCGTGACCGGCTGCTGGCCGTCTGGGACGTCGGGGACCGGGCGAACGTGCTGCGCGGCCACGAGGACTCGGTGTGGCAGGCCGCCTGGTCGCCGGACGGCACACGGGTCGCCGGTGCCTCACAGGACGGCACCGTGCGGGTCTGGGAGGCCGCCACCGGGCGGCGGACCGCAGTGCTGCGCGGCGGCGGAGAGATCTCCGACGTCTCCTGGTCGCCCGACGGAGCACGTCTGGTGGCCGCGCTCCGCGACGGCTCGGCCGTGATCCGGGCGGCCGACGGCACCGGCGACGGCACGGCGCTCAGCGGCCACACCGACGAGGTGTCCACGGTCTCCTGGTCACCCGACGGGCGTCGCATCGCCACCGCGTCGCGCGACAGCACTGCCCGGATCTGGGACGTCGAGACCGCCCAGGTCGTCCACGTACTGGCCCGCGGTACGGCGGTGCGCGGCCACGACGACTGGATCAGCGGCGCCGCCTGGTCGCCGGACGGTCGCCGTCTCGCGACCTCCGCCACCGACCGGAGGGTCATCGTCTGGAACGCCGAGGACGGCACACCCCTCATCACGCTCCACGGCCACCGGGACCACCCCTGGAAGATCGACTGGTCGCCGGACGGCCGGCGTCTCGCGACAGGCTCGCGTGATCGCACGATACGGCTGTGGGCCCCGGACGACGGGACCCGGCTAGCGGTCATGACCGGCCACGAGGACCGGGTCCAGGACGTCGCCTGGTCGCCGGACGGCACCCGCATCGCGTCCGTGTCGCGCGACCGGACAGTCCGGTTGTGGGATCCGGACACCGCCACTCAGGTCGCCGTGGTCGGCGTCCACGCCGACTGGGCGAACGGTCTGAGCTGGCACCCGGACGGCTCGCGCCTCGCGACGGCGTCCCGTGACCAAACCGTACGGATCTGGGACCTGACCGACCCCGACCTCGACGTCCTCCTGCGCCGGGCCCGCTCCCGGGTCTTCCGGGCGCCGACCGCGGAGGAGCGGCGTGCCTTCCTCCTGCCGGCCGCGGACTGAGCTGCCGAGCCCGTCCCCCACGCCGGTCACCGTCACCGTCCACGCCCGTCACCGTCACCGTCCGGGCCTGAGCCCCGGCCTGACCGGGCCCAATCCTCCGTCCGCCAATCGGGTCAAGAGTTGGCAAAACGGGTATATCTCGAAAGCGGACCGAGTTCCTGGAGGAGGTGGCTGTCATGGTCGAGGACCTGCTGACGGCGTTGGCCCTGGCGGGCTCCGGTGTGGCGGTGTACGTGGCGGCTGCCGCCCGCGTGGTGAAGCAGTACGAGCGCGGAGTGGTCCTGCGCTTCGGCCGACTGCACGGCGGGATACGCATGCCGGGATTCACCATGATCATCCCGGGCGTGGACCGGATGCACAAAGTGAACATGCAGATCGTGACCATGCCGGTGCCCGCCCAGGACGGCATCACACGGGACAACGTCACGGTCCGGGTGGATGCCGTCATCTACTTCAAGGTGGTCGACCCGGCCGATGCGATCATCCGGGTCGAGGACTACCGGTTCGCGGTCTCCCAGATGGCGCAGACCTCGCTGCGTTCGATCCTGGGCAAGAGCGAGCTCGACGATCTGCTCTCGAACCGGGAGAAGCTCAACGAGGGGCTGGAGCTCATGATGGACAGCCCCGCCGTCGAGTGGGGCGTCACCATCGACCGAGTGGAGATCAAGGACGTCTCCCTGCCGGAGACCATGAAGCGGTCGATGGCCCGGCAGGCGGAGGCGGACCGCGAACGGCGGGCCCGCGTCATCAATGCCGACGCCGAGCTGCAGGCGTCGAAGAAGCTGGCAGAGGCGGCCGCTGCGATGGCCCACGAGCCGGCCGCGCTGCAGCTGCGGCTGCTGCAGACCGTCGTGGCGGTCGCTGCCGAGAAGAACTCCACCCTTGTCCTGCCCTTCCCCGTCGAGCTGCTGCGCTTCCTGGAACGGTCCACCCCGCGGGGAAGCGGGCAGCAGAGCGCCGAGACGGTGGCGGACGCACTCGACATGCTCACGGGCGGGGCGGAGAAGCGAGGGGTCGAGAAGCGCGGGACGGATACGGAGGCGACCGAGAAGCTCGGGACGGATGCGGAGGTGACCGAGAAGGAGGGGGAGGAGGAAGTGGAGTCCCGAGAGGCGCCCATGCTGGAGGGGCCCGCCCCCGACCGGCCCGAGCGTGCGGCACCCGCCGGCCGGCTGCCCCTCCAGACGGAAGGCGGCTGACCGGGGTGCTACCGAAGCCGGGCGGCCGGCCGGGGCGCGGCCCCGGCCCGGCTTCCGCGCGCCCCGGCCCGTCGGCCCCGTCCGCAGCTACTTGACTCCTGGGGACTCAAGTTTTATGTAGGAGAGGACGGCAGTTTCGCGGTGGCAACCGTGAGGAGGCGGCCATGGCCCGAGCAGTCGGAATCGATCTGGGGACCACGAACTCCGTGGTCTGCGTCCTGGAAGGCGGTGAACCGACGGTCATCGCGAACGCGGAGGGCGCCAGGACCACACCGTCGGTCGTGGCCTTCGCGAAGAACGGTGAGGTGCTCGTCGGTGAGCTCGCCAAGCGTCAGGCGGTGACCAACGTCGACCGCACCGCACGGTCCGTCAAACGGCACATCGGCGACGCGCAGTGGCGTTTCCCGGAGTCCGGGGAGATCGACGGCAAGCGGTACACCACGCAGGAGATCTCGGCCCGGGTCCTGCAGAAGCTGAAGCGCGACGCGGAGGCGTATCTGGGCGAGGACGTCACCGACGCGGTGATCACCGTCCCGGCGTACTTCAACGACAGTCAGCGCACCGCGACGAAGGAGGCCGGGGAGATCGCGGGCCTGGAGGTCCTGCGGATCATCAACGAGCCCACCGCGGCTGCCCTGGCGTACGGACTGGACAAGGAGAACGACCAGACGATCCTCGTCTTCGACCTCGGTGGCGGCACCTTCGACGTCTCGCTGCTGGAGATCGGCGAAGGGCTGGTCGAGGTGAAGGCCACCAACGGCGACACGCACCTCGGTGGTGACGACTGGGACCAGCGGATCGTCGACCACCTGGTGAAGCAGTTCGAGAACGGCCACGGCATCGACCTGTCCAAGGACAAGATGGCGCTCCAGCGTCTGCGCGAGGCGGCGGAGAAGGCCAAGATCGAGCTGTCCTCGTCCACCGAGACGTCGATCAACCTGCCGTACGTCACGGCCTCCGCCGAGGGCGCGCTGCACCTGGACGAGAAGCTGACGCGAGCCCAGTTCGAGCAGCTCACCCAGGACCTGCTGGACCGCTGCAAGGGGCCTTTCCACAGCGCGATCAACGACGCCGGGATCAAGGTGGCGGACATCGATCACGTGATCCTCGTCGGCGGCTCGACACGGATGCCGTCGGTGACCGGGCTGGTCAAGGAATTGACGGGCAAGGACGCCAACAAGGGTGTGAACCCGGACGAGGTCGTCGCGATCGGCGCCTCGCTCCAGGCCGGTGTCCTCAAGGGTGAGGTCAAGGACGTCCTGCTCCTCGACGTGACGCCGCTGTCCCTGGGCATCGAGACCAAGGGCGGCATCATGACCAAGCTCATCGAGCGCAACACCACGATCCCGACCAAGCGGTCCGAGATCTTCACGACGGCCGAGGACAACCAGCCGTCGGTGCAGATCCAGGTCTACCAGGGCGAGCGCGAGATCGCGGCGTACAACAAGAAGCTCGGGGTGTTCGAGCTGACCGGTCTGCCGCCGGCGCCCCGCGGCGTCCCGCAGATCGAGGTCTCCTTCGACATCGACGCCAACGGCATCATGCACGTGACCGCGAAGGACCTGGGCACGGGCAGGGAGCAGAAGATGACCGTCACCGGCGGGTCCTCGCTGCCGAAGCAGGACATCGACCGCATGGTCCGGGAGGCGGAGCAGCACGCGGAGGAGGACCGCCGCCGCAAGGATGCCGCCCAGACCCGCAACCAGGCGGAGAGCACCGTTTACCAGACGGAGAAGGTCCTCCAGGACAACCGCGACAAGATCCCCGACGACGTACGCTCCGACACCGAGGCGGCACTGGCGGACGTCAAGGAGAAGCTCAAGGGCGAGGACACCGTCGCGATCCGGTCGGCCACCGAGAAGGCCACGGCCGCCGCTCAGCGGATCGGCTCCGCCCTGTACGCACAGGCACAGGCGGAGGGCGCGGGCACCGGGACGGACGGCACCGGCACGGCCTCGGCCGCGGAAGACCGGGACGACCAGGTCGTCGACGCGGAGATCGTGGACGACGAGGAGAAGGGAGGCACCGGATGAGCCGGGACCCCGACGCCGGGAACGCTCAGGACCGACGGTCACCCGTCGTCATCCGCGACCGTCGCAGGATCGACCCGGTCACACTCCAGCCGCGCCGCCCGGCCGAGCCGAGCACCCCCACACCGCACCAGGCGCCCGCCGAGCCCGAATCCGCCGATCTGCGCCGTGCTCGGACCGAGGCGGCACGCCTGCGCGACGCGAACGCGGAACTGACGGCCGATCTGCAGCGTGTGAAGGCCGAGTACGACAACTACCGCAAGCGCGTGCGGCGGGACCGGCTGGCGATCAGGGAGATCGCCGTGACCAACGTCCTGGCCGCACTGCTTCCCGTACTCGACGCGCTGGAGGGGGCACGCAAGCAGGGTGCCGACGACGGAATCGCCGCGGTGGCCGAGGTGCTCGGCGAGCGACTTGCGGCGCTCGGCCTGCGGACCGTCGGCGCTCCGGGAGAGCCCTTCGACCCCCGGACCCACGAGGCGCTCACCTGCACATCGTCCGACGAGGCGGCGCAGGCCGTCTGTACGGAGGTGTTCCGGCACGGCTACCGCGTCGGAGACCGTCTCCTGCGCCCCGCCCAGGTCTCCGTCACCGGCCCCCCGCCCGCGGACACGGCGCGACCGGACGCGGGGCCGGGGACTTCTTGAGCCGGACGGCGGTCCAGCCGGCGACCCCCGTCCGGTGGCGCCCCGCGACCGCCGACCCCGCAGGACACAGCCGTTGGTGTGAACGGCCCGTCCGGTGAGCGGCGCTGCTCCGGTCCGGCCCATGCCGCGCCGTTACCGTCGGTTGGTCCCGAGGTGGAGCGCCGGCGGCCTGCGGGCGCCACCCGATTCCACGACACCGAAAGGCGGGTCCAAGATGGCCGGCAACACTGAAACCGGCGGGATCACAGGCACCAAGGACAAGGAATACAACCTGATCTGGTACGTCGAGAGCTGCCTGAACAACGCCCTGCGGCTGGAGACGTACATTCAGGACGCGGACCGCGACGGCGACAGCGATGTCGCCGAGCTCTTCCGCAAGGCTCAGGCCGACAGCCGCAAGGGTGCCGAGATGGGCAAGCAACTGCTCCGCACCCGCATCGGCGGCTGACCACCTGTCCTGACACCCCGACGGCAAGAGCCCGACGCCGCCCACGGCCGCGTCACTGACGAGCGGCGCGGCCCGTGGGCGCGCGGCGGCGGCGCGGACACCGTACGGAAGGGTGGGAGCGAGACCGACGGCCGGGGACGGACGGCGACTGGACGTCGTGGTGCCGGTCGGGCTGAAGGCCGCGGGCAACTCGACCTTCCACCGGCAGCGCCTTGTCACCGCCCGCGCCCTGGTCGGCAAGGACCTGTTCCCGCGCGGCCCGGAACAGGCAGCGGCGGCAGATGCGCCTCGTGACCAAGGCCCCGGCCGCGGGGAGACCGGTGGCGGTGGACAACACCGACCCGTCGCCAAAGGAGTGGGGACCGCAGATCGCGTCGGGGCACGAGCCGGGGGCCGCGGTGGAGGCGTACTGGTCCCCGCCCGGCGTCGAGGGCTCGCTGCGGCGCAACGCGCCGCCCGCCAGAGGCCCGAACGCGTACGGGACGTCGGCGTCCACGCCACCCTGCAAGCTGCGTCGTCCGTCCGTCGCCGAGGACTTCGACACCGTGTACGCACTGCGGTGCGACGGCGCCGGAGGCTTCCACGTAAGGGCCCTGCGGCACACGGCCGAGCCGCCCTCGCCGGACTGAGCCGCCGCCGGCCGACGGCGAGCCACGGCGTCCGGTTCCGGGGCCGCCCGGTCCTGGTGATCAGGTCGACGTCGTCGTCCGGTGCGACGGCGATGTGGCATCGGGGGCGGGCGCGGGGGCCGGGCTCCGTTCGCCTGTCCGGAGGCCGAAGCGGTGCCGGTAGGCGGATGGGGAGAGGCCCGTCCGCCGGCGCATCAGCCCGCGCAGATTGGCGGCGGTGCCGAGGCCGCTGAGCCTCGCCACCACGTCGAAGCGCGTCTCACCGCGCTCGATCAGCCGGCAGGCCAGGGAGAGGCGTTCTCCCGTGAGCCACGCCAGCGGTGTCGTCCCCAGTTGCGCCCGGAAGCGGCGATGCAACGTCGCCTGGCTGACCGAGGCGTGCTCGGCGAGGTCGGAGACCGTGAGCGGTGCGTCCAGTCGTTCCTGGGCCCAGGACAGAACCGACGCCAAGGACTCCTCCGGCAGGTCGGGCACCGGGCGTTCGATGAACTGCCGCTGTCCGCCGTCCCGGTGCGCCGCGAAGACCAAGCGCCTGCTGACCGAGTTGGCGACCTCCGCGCCGTGGTCGCGGCGGACGAGGTGCAGGCCGAGGTCGAGTGCGGCCGCGCTTCCCGCGGCGGTGAGGATGTCGCCGTCGTCCACGAACAGCACGTCATCCTCGAGCCGGACCGAGGGGAACCGGGCCCGGAAGGCAGCGGCCCACTGCCAGTGCGCGGTGGCCCGGCGGCCGTCGAGGACACCGGCCTCGGCGAGGGTGAACGCGCCGCTGCAGAAGCCGACCAGGCGGGCGCCGCGTTCGTGCGCGCGCCGCACCGCACCGAGGACGGCAGGCCGGCGTGGGACGTCGGTGTCGGGCCGGTTCGGGACGATCAAGGTGTCCGCCGAGTCGGCCGCCTCCAGACCGCCGACTCCGGTGAGCGTGAAGAACCCGTCTCGCATCAGTGTGAGCGGCTCCGGTGAGCAGAGGCGGAAGTCGTAGAGGTCGCGGCCCAGTTCGGGGCGGCGCAGGCCGAAGACTTCGGTCGCACAGCCGAGCTCGAAGGGGTTCGAGTTCTCGTCCACGATCACGACGACCCGGTGCGGGGCCGCCCCACCCACACGCTGCGAGGAATCTTGCGGCATATGCGATTTCTAGCACTCGCGCGAGTCCGGCTCAACCCGCGAGGATTCACGTATGAGCAACGAACCCATCGCCCTCGGCGAAGCCCTCGCCTCCTTCGACGCACTGTGGAGCCCCCGCATCGTCACCCGCGTCAACGACTACGACGTACGCATAGCCAAGGTCGAGGGCGAGCACCTCTGGCACGCCCACGACGACACCGACGAGTTCTTCCTGGTGCTCGAGGGGGAGCTGCACATCTCCCTGCGGGAAGCGGCAGGGGAGCGCACGGTCCGGCTCGCCAAGGGGTCGGTCTTCACCGTTCCCCGAGGCACGGAGCACAAGCCGTACGCGCCGGCCGGTGCGGCGCTCCTGCTCTTCGAGCCCGCCGGCACACCGACGGTCGGCGACCGCCACGACGAGATCCCCGACCACGTCGACGCCACCACGGGCCACGCACTCGGCACCTGACGGCACCCTGGCGGCGGCACACCGGAGAGTCGCTCTTGTGTGCCGAATGGCGCACTCCGCGATCCTCGGGCCGGAGCCCGGGCCGGTCTCGTGGTCCCATGTCCGGATGCACGTCCTGACAGGTCGTCCACGGGTGGAGAGGAAACGAGCCGGTGACTGAGGACGGAGAGCCGGGGGCGCCGTCGCCGGATGTGCCCTACACGTCGCTGCTGAACCTGCCGCTCAGCTCCGACCTCGACCGCATCGGCGAACAGATGCACGCCCTGGCCCGTGCGCAGCGGAGCCTGCAGGGCCTGCTCGAAGCCGTCATGGGCATCAGCAGCAATCTCGAACTGCCCGGAGTGCTGCGGCGGGTGGTGCGCACCGCCATGGACCTGGTCGGTGCGCGGTACGGCGCCCTGGGTGTGCTCGACGAGAGCGGCGAGTTCCTCTCGGAGTTCATCCCCCTCGGGCTCAACTCCCAGGAACTGAACAACCTGGCAGGAGTGGAGCTGCCGCGCGGCCGTGGTCTGCTCGGGCATCTGATCCGTCACCCGGAACCACTGCGGGTGACGGACATCGGCCAGCACTCCGAGTCGGCCGGCTTCCCGCAGGGCCATCCGCCGATGCGGACGCTGCTCGGGGTCGCCGTCTCGGTCCGGGGGCAGGTCTACGGCAACCTCTATCTGTCCGACCGCAGGGACGGCAAGCCGTTCGACGCGCACGACGAAGGTGTGATTCTGGCCCTGGCCGGGACCGCCGGTGTCGCGATCGAGAACGCGCGCCTGTACCAGCAGGTACGCGCAGGCGCCGAGCAGTTCCAGCGGCTTCTGCTGCCCCAGCTGGTGGATCTGAGTCCGTTCGAGGCATGCACGGTCTACCGGCCGGCGAGTGCGCCGGGGCACTTGGGCGGTGACTGGTACGACGCGGTGAAACTGGCCGACGACTCCTGTGTGGCGATCATCGGGGACGTTGTCGGCCATGACATGAAGGCCGCGGCCGCCATGTCGCAGATCCGCGGCATGCTGCGGGCCCTTTCCTTCGACGACCGGACCGCGCCGAGCGCCGCGCTGAGCCGGCTGGACCGGATCATGCTCGCGACGGGCGATCACACCGTCACCACGGCCTGTGTGGCCCGCATCGAGCCTGCGGACAGCGGATGGACGCTGCGATGGAGCAACGCCGGCCATCCGCCGCCTCTTGTGCTGCTGCCCACCGGGCAGGTGCGCTACCTGGACGCCGAGCCGGGTCTTCCGCTCGGGGTGGACGTGGAGGCGCCGCGACCCGACCACGCCATTGCCCTGCCGCCGGACAGCACCGTGATCATGTACACCGATGGCCTGGTGGAGCGCCGAGGCGAGCCGCTCGACCGGGGCCTGGACTCACTCGCGGTGACGGCCTACCGGCACGCGGACGAACCGGTCGCGGGTCTGTGCAGCGCCCTGGCCGACCATTACCCCAGCGACGGGCACGACGACATGGCCGTCCTGATCCTGCGCACCCCCGTTGCCGCCCCCGGCCACACCCGTACGCCTCCTGCACCGTGAACCCTGGACCGTGCATCCCGGACCTCTGCACCGTGAACCCGGACCTCTGGACCTGAACGTCCTGGGGCCCGAGGGAGCAGGCCCTTTGGTGCGTGTGTCAGCCGGCGTGGCGCGGCGCCTCCCGCTCCCACTCGCTCTTCGTCAGGGCGTACTCCACCTCGCCGTGCTCGGAGCCGGCGATCGTCTCCGGCCAGTCTCCGAAGTAGGTGCGGACGTACTTCAGTCCGGACTTCTCCATCACTCGCCGTGAACCGGCGTTGACCGCCATCGTGTTCGCGGTCACACGCTCGACGCCCAGCTCGGTGAAGCCCTTGTCGATCAGGGCCCGCGATCCCTCCGTGGCGTAGCCGTGCCCCCATGCCGCCCGGCGCAGGCGGTAGCCGAGTTCGACCACCGCAGAGCTGTCGTCGGTCAGCGGGCGGAACTCGAACCAGCCGAGGAACGTCCGCGTCTCCTTGATCTCGGCCGCCCAGAAACCGTGGGTTCCGGTGCCTGGATGGCGGTGGAGAAGACGCGGCAGCTGCACGGTGCGGACGGTGTCCCGGGGTGTGGGCCGGCCGCCGCTGATGTACCGCATCACCTCGGGATCGCCGTCGAGGTCGACCAGTTGGTCCGTGTCATCGGCGGTGAACGGTCGCAGCGCCATTCGCTCGGTTTCCAGAAAGGGGCCCATGGCGCGATCCTCCGCGCCGTCGCCGTTGCTCGCCACCGAATATCCGGGCACTGCGCAGGACACTCTCACGCACGGTGAGGTCGTCGACGTCCACGGCGCGTTGCATAACCGGGGAAGCTGCGGACGAGGAGCCCCAAGACGACCTGGAGTTCCATGCGGCGGGGCGGGGCGCCGATGCGGAGCAGCGGGCGCCGTGCGCCGAACGGCGGCGTGACCGTGCGCCGACAGGCGGACGCGGGTTCCGTAGGCGGCCGTGACGGTCCGGGTGTTGTCCAGGGTGACGTAGCGGACGTCGACGGCACGGTCGGTGAAGTGGTCGGCAGCGGAGAACACCTCGTAGGGCGCGGTGTGGTCGAGCTCCTCCACCCCCTGGAACATCACGACGTGTACGCGCAGGGGGCCCGTTCGGCGGGGCGCGTCAGACGCCGCCGCCGCGGTGCGGATGGCGGCGCCGGCTGCGAGGGCCGCTGTGCGGGCAGGACGGCCAGCCCCAGGACGGCAGCGGCGCCCGCGGTCAGGACGACCGAGACGAGCAGCCACGCGTCGGTGAGGACGCCCAGCTGCGCCCCGGTGGCGACACCGAACACCGGAAACGTGTCCCGAGCGCCTGTTGAGGTGGCGCGCGGATGTGAAGACGCGTTCGATCTTCCGGCGTACCCCGATCGCCGACACCGGCATCAGTGCCCATGGTGCGCAACATACGGCCAGACCCGTCGCCGTGGAGGATCACATGCGGAAGGCCGCCCGGTAGGCGGACGGTGTCGTGCCCACGTGGCGCGTGAAGTGGTGCCGGAACGTCTCGACGGACCTGAACCCGGTGGCCTCCGCGACCCGCGACACCGGCAGTTGGGTGTTCTCGAGGATCTCCCTCGCGCGCTGGAGGCGGTGGGCGAGCAGCCAGCGCAGCGGGGTCGTGCCCGTCTGGGCCCGGAAGTGCCGCGCCAGGCTGTGTCTGCTCGTCATCGCGTGGGCGGCGATGTCGGCGATCGTCAGCGGTTCGTTGAGCTTGTCCCGCACCACAGCGACGCCGCGTAACCGCCGTAGCGCAGCAAGGCAGCGGGGTGCCACCGGGACGCGATGTGCGCTCGCCGGGGCCGTTCGGCGCGGTGGACAGGAGACGCGGTGGACAGGAGACGCGGTGCGGCACAGGTGCGACTGAAGTGCGAATAGGGTGAACTTCATGTCTGCCACGTTGAGTTCCACGAGAACACGCGCCGCGCTCCGCGCGTCGGCACGTGTCTCCGTCGAGTTGCTGTTGGTCCTGGTGGCGGCCGGGGTGGTCCTGTGGCTTCTGGGCCGGATGTGGCCGGTCGTCTGGCCGCTCATCGTGGCACTGTTCCTGACGACGCTGACCTGGCCGCTTGCCCGCCTCCTGCGTCGGCGCGGGTGGCCTCCCGCACTGGCCGCCTCGGTGGTGACCGTGCTCTTCCTCTCGGCCACCGCCGGCATCATGGCACTGATCGCGGTGCCGGTGGCATCCCAGTCCGGCGAACTCGCCGACGGCGTGGTGGAAGGCATCCAGAGACTCCGTGAGTGGGCTGCCGGACCGCCGCTGAACATCGGCGACGACCAGATCACGGGGGCGCTCGACACCGCGACCGCCCGGGCCCAGGACAGCGTCGGCAGTATGGTCACCACTGTCGTCCTGGGAGTGAGCACCGTGTTCAGCGGTGTGGTCACCGCCGTCCTGGCGCTCTTCCTGATGTTCTTCTTCCTGAAGGACGGCCCACGGTTCCTGCCGTGGCTGACCCGTCAGCTGCCGGGCCGGCTCGCCGACGACGTCCCGGCGGTGGCCGCGCGCAGTTGGAACACCCTGGGCGCGTTTGTGCGTTCCCAGGCGTTCGTGGGCCTGCTCGACGCCGTCTTCATCGGCCTCGGGCTGTGGATTCTGGACGTCCCGCTGGTGCTCCCGCTGGCGGTGCTGACCTTCGTGTCCGCGTTCGTGCCGATCGTGGGTGCGCTGTTCGCCGGTCTGGTCGCGGTGCTCATCGCACTGGTCTCGAACGGGCTGACGGACGCGCTGCTCGTGCTGGCGATCATCGTGGTGGTGCAGCAGCTCGAGGGCAATGTGTTCCAGCCCATGATCCAGAGCCGCGGGCTCGGCCTGCACGCGGCGGTGATCCTGCTGGCGGTGACGCTGGGCGGCAGTCTGGCCGGCGTCGTGGGCAGCCTGCTCGCCGTACCGGTCGCCGCCCTCATCGCGGTGGTCTGGAACTATCTGCGCGAGCAGCTCAGCGACCCGCCGCAGGAGCCGGAGCCCGGTGTGCCCGCGAGTGACCGGCGGGACCTGGGGGCGCCGGAGCCCGATGCGTCCGAGCGCCCTGTGCCGGAGCCCGGTATGCCTGCGAGCGGCCGGTCCGCAAGCGATCGGCCGGAGGGCGACGAGCCCCGCACCGGCCCCGCCGCCGTACCGTCGTAGCACCTGCCTGCCCTGGCACCCGGCTGTTGCGGCGCCGAGCCGTTGAGGCGCCGCTGTGCGGAGGGGCGGGACGGGGCCGTGAGGAACAGCGGCCCCGTCCCGCCGACGACACCCGGGCCGGCCGGCCCGGGTGTCGTCATGATCAGGCGAGGTCGAACCGGTCGAGGTTCATGACCTTGTCCCACGCCGCGACGAAGTCGTTCACGAACTTTTCCTTCGCGTCGTCGCTCGCGTAGACCTCCGCGAGTGCCCGCAGCTCGGAGTTGGACCCGAAGACCAGGTCGACCCGGGTGCCGGTCCACTTGACCTCGCCCGTGGCATCGTCGCGGCCCTCGAAGGTGTTCGCGTCCTCGGACGTCGGCTTCCATGTCGTGCCCAGGTCGAGCAGGTTGACGAAGAAGTCGTTGGTCAGCGTCCCGGGGGACTCGGTGAAGACGCCGAGCGGCGACTGCTGGAGGTTCGCGCCCAGCACGCGCAGGCCACCGACGAGGACCGTCATCTCGGGGGCGCTGAGGGTCAGCAGGTTCGCCCGGTCGAGCAGAAGGTACTCCGCCGGCAGCCGGTTGCCCTTCCCGAGGTGGTTGCGGAACCCGTCGGCGGCCGGCTCCAGCGCGGCGAACGACTCCACATCCGTCTGCTCCTGCGTCGCGTCCACGCGGCCCGGCGTGAAGGGCACCTGGACGTCGAAGCCGGCGTCCTTGGCGGCCTGCTCGACGGCGGCGACGCCGGCGAGCACGATCAGGTCGGCGAGCGAGACCTGCTTGCCGCCGGACTGCGCGGTGTTGAAGGACTGCTGGATGCCCTCCAGGGTGCGCAGCACCGCCGCCAGCCGGTCGGGTTCGTTGACCTCCCAGCCGCTTTGCGGCTGGAGGCGGATGCGCGCGCCGTTGGCGCCGCCGCGCTTGTCGCTGCCGCGGAAGGACGAGGCCGAGGCCCAGGCCGTGGACACGAGCTGGGACACCGTCAGGTCGGTGGCGAGGATGCGGCTCTTGAGCTCCGCGACGTCCGCGGCGTCGACGAGCTCGTGCGTGACCTCGGGGAGGGGGTCCTGCCACAGCAGGGTCTCGTTCGGGACCTCCGGGCCGAGGTAGCGCACGACCGGGCCCATGTCACGGTGGGTCAGCTTGAACCACGCGCGTGCGAAGGCGTCCGCGAACTGGTCGGGGTTCTCGAGGAAGCGCCGCGAGATCTGCTCGTACGCCGGGTCGACGCGGAGCGAGAGGTCGGTCGTCAGCATCGTGGGGGCATGGCTCTTCGACGGGTCGTGGGCGTCGGGAACGGTGCCCGCGCCGCCGCCGTCCTTCGGCCGCCACTGGTTCGCGCCGGCGGGGCTCTTGAACAGCTCCCACTCGTGGCCGAAAAGGATCTCGAAGAAGCTGTTGTCCCAGGCGGTCGGGGTGTTCGTCCAGATGCCCTCGAGACCGCTGGTGATCGTGTCACCGCCCTTGCCGGTGCCGTGGCTGCTCCGCCAGCCGAAGCCCTGCTCCTCGATCGGCGCGGCCTCGGGGTCCGGCCCGACGGCGTCCGCCGGGCCCGCGCCGTGGGTCTTGCCGAAGGTGTGACCGCCCGCGATGAGGGCGACCGTCTCCTCGTCGTTCATCGCCATCCGGCGGAATGTCTCCCGGATGTCGCGGGCCGCCGCCAGGGGGTCCGGGTTGCCGTTCGGCCCCTCCGGGTTGACGTAGATGAGGCCCATCTGCACCGCGCCGAGCGGGCTCTCCAGTTCCCGGTCGCCGGTGTAGCGCTCGTCGCCGAGCCAGGTGGACTCGGGGCCCCAGTAGACGTCCTCCTCCGGCTCCCACACGTCCTCGCGGCCGCCGGCGAAGCCGAAGGTCTCGAAGCCCATCGACTCCAGGGCCACGTTGCCGGCGAGGATCATCAGGTCTGCCCAGGACAGCGCCTGGCCGTACTTCTTCTTCACCGGCCACAGCAGGCGGCGGGCCTTGTCGAGGTTTCCGTTGTCCGGCCAGCTGTTGAGGGGGGCGAAGCGCTGCTGGCCCGCTCCGGCGCCGCCGCGGCCGTCGCTCATCCGGTAGGTGCCGGCGCTGTGCCAGGCCATCCGGATCATGAAGGGCCCGTAGTGTCCGAAGTCGGCGGGCCACCAGTCCTGGGAGGTCGTCAGCACCTCCGCGATGTCCTGCTTCACGGCCGGAAGGTCCAGGGACCGGAACGCCTCGGCGTAGTCGAACTCCTCCCCGAGCGGATTGGCCACCGCGGGGTTCTTGGCGAGGATCTTCAGGTTGAGCCGCTCCGACCACCACTGGCGGTTTCCACCGCCCTGGGTCGGGTGCGGGGCGCGCCCGTGCGCGACCGGGCAGCCGCCCCCTCCGCCCTCCGTCTTCGGGTCTGTGACGATTGCATCCGGGTTCTCGGACATGGGAATCCTTTCGGGCGGGCGGGATCGTGGTGCTCGGGAATCACCGGCAGTGGGACGGAACGCGGGGGCACGGACGGTCTTGGCCGCGGCCTTCGTCGGCATGAGGTGAGAGGGCGTCAGACCCGGCCCCGCTGCGCCGTGCGGCTGCTCGGCGGTGGTCCTGTCATGTCTCAGCCTCCTGCCGTACTTGCCCGTACTTGCCCGCACTTGCCGTACTGGAGGCTCCGGCTCCCTTGGCTATTGCCGGAACCGATCCTACGATGGACACGGTCCAGGTCAAGAAGTTTCCGCGTTTCATATCCCATCGGGATTCGGACACCGGCCGGTAAACTTCGGGTACTCCGCCAAGCCTGAATAGGTGAACCGATATGAGTGACCTGCTGCAGCGACTGCGAGGGCGCGGCTGGCGGGTGACCTCTCAGCGGCGTGTCGTCGCGGAGGTCCTCGACGGCGACCACGTACATCTGACCGCCGACGAGGTCCACACCCGCGCGGCACGGCGACTTCCCGAGATCTCCCGGGCGACCGTCTACAACACCCTGGGTGAGCTGGTCTCGCTCGGCGAGGTCCTGGAGGTCTCCACCGACGGCCGCGCCAAGCGCTACGACCCCAACGCGCACCGGCCGCACCAGCATCTGGTCTGCTCCCGCTGCGGCACCATCCGCGACGTGCACCCGGTCCGCGATCCGCTGACCGACCTCCCGCCGGAGGAGCGGTTCGGCTTCACGGTGTCCGAGGCCGAGGTCACTTACCGCGGGCTGTGCCCCGCCTGCGTCTGACGCTGGGCTCCCACGAGGGGGACCACTCGGCCGCGTCCGGGCGGGCGTCCTGGTGCGGGCAGCCCGCGCACGCCACCGTGTGGGACGGTGGCGTGCGCGGGCGACCGGTGCGGTCTCGCACGGGCGGCGCGGTGGGTCACCTGCCGAGGAGCCTTCGCCGCCGTAGCCGGAGGTGCCCGCTCGCGCCGCCCGCGAGCACGACCTCATCGGCTACCTCGAGGCCGACCGGCAGTTCCCTCTCTCACTGCTCGCGCTCGCCGCCAACGACCGGCTCGTCGAGACCGTCGGGGACCTGTGCAAGCGCTCACGGCTGTACGGGCTGACCGCCCTGGACGAGCGCGACCGGCTGGTCCCGTCCGCCGAGGAGCACATCGAGCTGCTCGACCTGATGGTGGCCGGCGACGCGAAGGGCGCCGAGAAGCGCATGACCCGCCACCTGGGGCATGTGCGCTCGCTCTGGGCGGAGGGCGCCCTGGAGAAGGAGGGCCGGCCCGCCGCGCCCGGCCCCGGAAGGAAGCCGGCCACGGCCCGCTGACCCTGCCGTCCGCGGGCAGCCGCGCCGACGGGGCTGCTGCTCACCGTCGGTTCGGCGAGGGGGCCGCTGCTCACCGTCGGTTCGGCAATGGGGCCCGCTGCTCCACCATGACCTCCAGGGGCGCCCGGAAGGACAACAGGCCGAGCATCGGCGGCCGTGCCCCGTCCGGCGTGAGCCGTACCTCCGGCAGACGGCGCGCCACCGCCCGCAGGGCGATCGCCGCCTCCGTGCGTGCCAATGACGCGCCAGGACAGCGGTGGCGTCCGGCGCCGAACGCCAGGTGGTGACGGACGTTCGCCCGGTGCGGGCACATCCGCTCGGGGTCGGCGAACACGGCCGGGTCGGAACCGCTGCCCATCAGCATGAGGAGGAGCTGCGCGCCCGCCGGGAGTCGCGTACCCGCCAGTTCCACCGGCCGTGCGGTGACCCGGCGCCAGGTGGTCACCGGCGGCTCGCGCCGCAGCACCTCCTCCACCCACGTCTCGGCCAGGCCGGCTTCCCGCGCCGCCCGCGGCCACAGACCCGGCTCCAGGAGGGCGCGGCGCAGCACGGTGGCGATCAGCTGGCCGGTGGTGGACTGCCCGGCGATGAAGATGAAGAGGCAGGCGCTGACCGCGGTCGCCGTGTCCAGCGGTTCTCCACCGGGCAGCCGATGACGGGACAGCGCTCCGACGAAGGATCCGGGCGACGACGCGGCGCCGGCACCGCGTACCGTTTCGGTCAGCCACTGGTGGAACTCGCCGACGAGGCAGGCGAGTTCCTGCTGTCGCTCCGCCGAGGGCCTGCCCCAGAACAGCTCCAGTGACGCGTCGCTCCAGCGGATCAGAGTGTCCGGCGTGACACCCCGGATGCCGAGCAGTTCCATCAGCACCCGGCACGGCAGGACCTGGGCGTAGGAGGCGAACAGGTCATGGTGCCCCTCGGCGTCGATCCGGCTCTGCGCCGCGTCCAGCAACTCCTCGGCGCAGCGCTCGATCAGCGGCACTGCGGCCGCGACCTGCCGGGCGTTGAAGAACCGGTTGACCACCCGGCGCAGTCCGGTATGGCTCGCGGTGCCGTTGTTGGCCAGGGCGGGCGGGAGCGTGAAGCCGGCTCTCGCGAGCGTCCGCAGGACGGCGACGGGCAGCGGGGCGACGGCGTGCTGGGCGTTGTCGGGCAGGAAGACGGCGGGGTCGGACAGCACTCGGCGTACGTCGTGATGGCGGCTGACCAGCCACAGTCCCGTCGCCTCGTCGTGGTGCACGGGCGCCTCGGCGCGCAGGGCGTCCAGCCACGGATAGGGGTCGCGTACGAAGTCCTCGCCGAACAGGTCCAAGAACTCGAACCGGTCACCTCCCCCCGGAGCGTCCCCTTCCCATGCCGTGTGTGCCGCACCTTGCTCATCAGGCACACCGGTCACCTCGGGCTCCGCCGTCGCGGGGTCCGAGGTCCGCGCGTACGGGGCCGGAGAAGTCACGCGCGGACGCTAACACGCACCGGGTACCGACCTCCCAGGCAGGTGCCCGGTATCACTCGCCGGCCCGACGGATCGTATGTCCGCCCCGCCCTGCTCCGGCCACCCGCCTCGCCCCAGCCGCCCGCCCCGGCCCCGTCGACCGCCCGCGGGGAGAGGCCGCCGGTGGGCGTGAGTCGCGTCTCACCGGGCCGGCCGCGGGTTGCCTATGCAACAAGTTGCATAGCAGGATCGCCGTATGGCGCTGGAACACGCGATCCTTGTCTCCCTGCTGGAGAAGCCGGGCTCCGGGTACGAGCTGGCCCGACGGTTCGAGCGGTCCATCGGCTACTTCTGGACGGCCACCCACCAGCAGATCTATCGCGTCCTCAAGCGCATGGAGGCCGACGGATGGGTCGATGTGCGGGAAGTGCCGCAGCAGGGCCGGCCGGACAAGAAGGAGTGCTCGGTCTCCGCACGCGGCCTGTCCGCCTTGGGGGAGTGGCTCCACGAACCGATCCAGCCCGAGAGCGTCCGGCACGAGCTCGCCGTGAAGATCCGCGGCGCGGCTTTCGACGACCCCCGGGCTCTGATCGGCGAGGTTGAACGGCATCAGCGCATGCACCTGGGCCGGCTCGAGCACTACCTCGCCGGCGAACGGCGGGACTTCGGGCGGAGCGATCCGGGAATGCCCGAGGGCCGAACACCCGACGCCGGGCGGGAGTTGCAGCATGCCGTCCTCCGCGGCGGCATCGCGTACGAGCGGATGATGATCTCCTGGTTGGACGACGTACTGGCCACCCTTCGGCGCCTCGACCGCGACCGGTGACCCGGGCCCGTCACCCGCTGCCGGTGACCCGCTGTCGCGCGGCCGGCCGTCCGCAGCTCCCGCGCCCCCGCCACGGCCTCCCGTCGCGCCGGGTTCCGTCCGCACCACACCGCGCCCGACCTCACATCACCTCTTCCTGCACCTCCACCACTTCTTCCTGCCCCTCCAACACTTCGAGCCGGAAAGGCACCTCTCATGGCTGACCCGCTGCTGTTCAATCCCCGCACCTACGACCCGGCGCATTTCGACCCGGAGACCCGCAGGCTGCTGCGTGCCACCGTCGACTGGTTCGAGGCCCGCGGGAAGCGCAGACTGATCGAGGACTACCGCACCCGCGCCTGGCTCGCGGACTTCCTCGCGTTCGCCGCGGAGGAAGGGCTGTTCGCGACCTTCCTCACCCCCGCCGCCGAGGCCGACACCCGGCGGGACAAGCGCTGGGACACGGCACGGATCGCGGCCCTCAACGAGATCTTCGGCTTCTACGGGCTCGACTACTGGTACGCCTGGCAGGTCACGGTCCTCGGCCTCGGTCCGGTCTGGCAGAGTGACAACGCGGCAGCCCGGACCCGTGCCGCCGAACTGCTGGACCAGGGAGAGGTGTTCGCCTTCGGTCTGTCTGAGAAGACCCACGGCGCCGACATCTACTCCACCGACATGCTGTTGGAGCCGGACGGCGAGGGCGGCCTGCGGGCCCGCGGATCCAAGTACTACATCGGCAACGGCAACGCCGCCGGACTCGTCTCCGTCTTCGGTCGCCGCACCGATGTCGAAGGCCCCGACGGCTACGTCTTCTTCGCCGCCGACAGCCGCCACTCCGCCTACCACGTCGTGCGGAACGTGGTCGACTCCTCCAAGTACGTCAGCGAGTTCCGGCTGGAGGACTACCCCGTCGCCCCCGAGGACGTGCTGCACACCGGCCGTGCCGCTTTCGACGCCGCGCTCAACACGGTCAACGTCGGCAAGTTCAACCTGTGCACCGCCTCCATCGGCATCTGCGAGCACGCGATGTACGAGGCGGTCACCCACGCCCACAACCGGGTCCTGTACGGCCGCCCCGTCACCGCCTTCCCGCACGTGCGCCGCGAGCTGGCCGACGCGTACGTCCGGCTGGTCGGGATGAAGCTGTTCAGCGACCGTGCCGTCGACTACTTCCGCTCCGCGGGCCCCGACGACCGCCGCTACCTGCTCTTCAACCCGATGACCAAGATGAAGGTGACCACGGAGGGCGAGAAGGTCATCGACCTGCTCTGGGACGTCATCGCCGCCAAGGGCTTCGAGAAGGACACCTACTTCGCCCAGGCCGCCGTCGAGATCCGGGGCCTGCCCAAGCTCGAGGGAACGGTCCACGTCAATCTCGCGCTGATCCTCAAGTTCATGCGCAACCACCTGCTGAACCCGGCCGAGTACGCGCCCGTGCCCACCCGGCTCGACGCCGCCGACGACGACTTCCTCTTCCGGCAGGGACCGGCCCGCGGCCTCGGTTCCGTGCGCTTCCACGACTGGCGTCCCGCCTTCGACGCGTACGCCCACCTGCCCAACGTCGCCCGCTTCCGGGAGCAGGCAGAGGCCCTGTGCGAGTTCGTCGCCACCGCGGCCCCGGACGAGGAGCAGAGCCGGGACCTCGACCTGCTGCTCGCCGTGGGGCAGCTGTTCTCGCTCGTCGTGCACGGTCAGCTGATCCTGGAGCAGGCGGGGCTGACGGGCCCGGAGGAGGACGTGCTTGACGAGCTGTTCGCCGTCCTGGTCCGTGACTTCTCCGCGCACGCCGTCGAACTGCACGGCAAGGACTCCGCCACGGCACGGCAGCAGAGCTGGGCCCTGGCCGCAGTACGGCGCTCCGTCGTCGACGAGGGCAGGTCGGCGCGGGTGTGGGCGCGCGTCGAAGCCCTGTCGGGTGCTTACGAGATGAAGCCGTGACCCGGTAGTCGACAGCTGCCGGACCGGAATCGGCCGGACCGTGAGCGGCCGGTGCGGGCCCTGCCCGCGCCGGCCGCGGCGCGCGCCCCGGCGCCGCAGCGCAGCGTGCGGTGACGGGGGCTTCTGCGGGGCCTGGCGGCTTCCGGGGCATGGGGTCCCACGGGACAGGTGGGCTTCCGCGGGGCACGGGGTCCCGAGTGCCGAGGAGCGCGAGCCGGTCGACTGCTCGATCCTGCGGAAGAGCTCATCCCGCGAGAACCCGCCCAGCCGCTCCAGGACCCCCGGCCCCGCGTCGCCGACCAGACGGCTCTCGGCGTCGACGCCGGTTGCTCGCCTCCCTCGTGCGTCGCTTCGGGGATGTGGCGATGCGCGACGGCCCGGAAGCGGGGCTGGTGCTCCTCGACGGCCTGGCAGGCGAGGATCGGTTGCGCGGCCACCACCCGTACCCGGCCGCCCGGGGAGACCTGCTGCAGCGCCTCGGGCGGCTGCCCGAGGCAGCGGCGGCCTATCGGGAAGCGCTCGGTCTGGTGGGCACCGACCCCGAACGGGCGCATCTGCTGCGCAGGCTGAGCACGGCCCCAAGCCCAGCCCCGTCCCCAAGCCTGAGCCCGGCCCCAAGCCCGTCCGGGCCGTCCCGGCCGTCCGGCCCGGACGCCACCGCGGGCACCTGACCGGCGACGTCGCCGGCCCAGTGCCCGCGCCGCTACGCCGCCGGCCCTGCGGTGAACGCGACGGTCGCCGGAGTTCAGGCGCCGACGTAGGCCGAGAGGTGCTCACCCGTGAGGGTACGGTGGTCGGCGACGAGGTCGGCGGGTGTGCCTTCGAAGACGATCCGGCCGCCGTCGTGCCCGGCGCCGGGGCCGAGGTCGATGATCCAGTCGGCGTGTGCCATGACCGCCTGGTGGTGCTCGATGACGATGACCGACTTGCCGGAGTCGACCAGCCGGTCGAGGAGGCCGAGGAGTTGCTCGACGTCGGCGAGGTGAAGGCCGGTGGTCGGCTCGTCGAGGACGTAGACGCCGCCCTTCTCGGCCATGTGCGTGGCCAGCTTGAGCCGCTGCCGCTCGCCGCCGGACAGTGTGGTGAGCGGCTGGCCGAGGGTGAGGTAGCCGAGCCCGACGTCGTCGAGCCGTTCGAGGATCCTGTGCGCGGCCGGCGTGTGCGCCTCGCCGGCGCCGAAGAACTTCTCGGCCTCGCCGACCGACATCGCGAGCACCTCGCTGATGTCCTTGCCTCCGAAGGTGTACTTCAGCACCTCGGCCTGAAAACGTTTGCCCTCGCACTCCTCGCATGGAATGGCGACACCGGCCATCATCGCCAGGTCGGTGTAGACGACGCCGGCTCCGTTGCAGTTCGGGCAGGCACCTTCGGAGTTGGCACTGAACAGTGCCGGCTTCACACCATTGGCCTTCGCGAACACCTTGCGGATCGGGTCGAGCAGTCCGGTGTACGTCGCCGGGTTGCTCCGCCGCGAGCCCTTGATCGCGCCCTGATCGACGTAGACGACATCCGCCCCGTCCGGGACCGAGCCGTGGATCAGAGAGCTCTTGCCGGAGCCGGCGACCCCGGTGACGACGCACAGCAGCCCGAGCGGGACGTCGACGTCGACGTTCTGCAGGTTGTGCGTCGTGGCGCCGCGGATCTCCAGAGTGCCGGTGGGCCTGCGTACCGTCTTCTTGAGGGCGGCGCGGTCGTCGAGGTGGCGGCCGGTGACGGTGTCGCCGGCCCGCAGCCCCTCGACGGTGCCCTCGAAGCAGACGGTGCCGCCCGCCGTGCCGGCGCCGGGGCCGAGGTCGACGACATGGTCGGCGATCGCGATCGCCTCCGGTTTGTGCTCCACGACGAGGACCGTGTTGCCCTTGTCCCGCAGCCGCAGCAGCAGCTTGTTCATCCGCTGGATGTCGTGCGGGTGCAGGCCGATGGTGGGTTCGTCGAAGACGTAGGTGACGTCGGTGAGCGAGGAGCCCAGGTGGCGGATCATCTTGACGCGCTGCGCCTCGCCGCCCGACAGTGTGCCGGCCGGCCGGTCGAGGGAGAGATAGCCGAGGCCGATCTCCACGAACGAGTCCAGGGTCCGCTGCAGCGCGGTGAGCAGGGGCGCCACCGACGGCTCCTTGAGGGCGCGGACCCATTCGGCCAGGTCGCGGATCTCCATCGCGCAGGCGTCGGCGATGCTGATCTTCTTGATCTTCGACGAACGGGCGCCTTCGCTGAGGCGGGTGCCGTCGCACTCCGGGCAGGTGGTGAAGGTGACCGCCCGCTCCACGAACGCTCGGATGTGCGGCTGCATCGCCTCCTTGTCCTTCGACAGGAACGACTTCTGGATCTTGGGGATCAGCCCCTCGTAGGTGAGGTTGATGCCGTTGACCTTCACCTTGGTCGGCTCGCCGTGGAGGAAGTCGCGCATCTCCTTCTTGGTGAACTCGCGGATCGGCTTGTTCGGGTCGAGGAGGCCCGACTGGGCGTAGAGCCCCACCGTCCACTGGCTGTCCGACTTCCAGCCGGGGATGGTGAACGCGCCCTCGGCGAGCGACTTGGAGTCGTCGTAGAGCTGGGTGAGGTCGATGTCGGACACCGAGCCCCGGCCCTCGCAGCGCGTGCACATGCCGCCGGTGCGGTGGAACGTCGCCTTGACCGTCTTGGTCTTGGCGGCACCGCGTTCGACGGTGATGCCACCGCTCGCCCGGACCGATGCGGTGTTGAAGGAGTACGCGCCGGGCGGGCCGATGTGCGGCTGTCCGAGCCGGCTGAAGAGGATGCGCAGCATCGCGTTGGCGTCGGTGGCGGTGCCCACGGTCGAGCGGGGGTCGGCGCCGATCCGCTGCTGGTCGACGATGATCGCGGTCGTCAGCCCTTCGAGCACGTCGACCTCTGGCCTCGCCGGCGTCGGCATGAAGCCCTGCACGAAGGCGCTGTAGGTCTCGTTGATCATCCGCTGCGACTCCGCGGCGATCGTGCTGAACACGAGCGAACTCTTGCCCGAGCCGGAGACGCCGGTGAACACCGTCAGCCGGCGCTTCGGGATCTCGATGCTGACGTCCTTGAGGTTGTTCACGCGCGCGCCGTGCACGCGGATCAGGTCGTGGCTGTCGGCAGGGTGCGGCGTGGACGACCGCGGGTCCGTCATCGTGGCCTTGCTCATCGGCTCTCCATCCGTGGGGCGGGCCCGCCTTCGCGGTCTCCGCCGTCGTCGCCCGGTCCGGTAGTCCGAGCTTCGAGCAGTACGTCCGGCCGTCCTTCGTCGGCGGCCGGGTGCGTGGCCGTCGGCAGCGCCTCGCCCTCCCTGGCGAAGGACAGCGGCACCCTATACGGCGCACCGTCCGCCGACGCGCCGATCACCGGGACACCCGGTGGCGGGTGGGCCGTTCCCCGCTGTCGCCGCGACGCTGCCGCCGGTGCAGGTCACGGCGGTGAGCGCCGGAGGGCTCAGCGGAGCCGGCCGGTCACTGGCGGAGCAGTCGCGGTCCGTGCGGCTGCTCGGCATGCTCCCGGAAGGGGCCGGCGTCGACGGCATGTGAAAGGTGACGGCACGGGAAGGTCGAGGTCCATGGCAGTCACGCTAGGCGCCGCGCGGGTCCGGGCGCTTCTCGATTTCTGACCGGACCTGTCCACGTCGTGTGTTTCGGTAGCGGCGACCGGTAGCGGCGACCGGCGAGCGGCAGACTGGCGCCGGCCCGGGCACGGTGACCCGGCCAGAGGAGTCCGGCGCTGCGCGCCGGGTCCGGTTCCTGCCGCGCCCGCTTGTCGATGCGGTGGCGCTCGACGGAGGAGCGGCGGCAGACCGCTTCGCGCGCCCGCCGGGATCTCGAGGATCGGTGAATGACCGCGGGCCGGCAGGGCGCCGCCCCTGCCGACGACGCGCGAGTACGGCGCGAAGCACGACTCTCGGTGAGGGACATGGGGGCCGGGCGTCGTGGTGCCACGCCCCCGTCGCTGCCTCGCCGCCCGCATCCTGCCGCCGGCGGCGAGTGGCTCGGATCGGCCCCGCACGGGTCGCCCCGCGTCGGTCGGACGCGGGGCGACGGGGCCGGGGTGTCAGGAGGGCGTGACGTTCTCGGCCTGGGGGCCCTTCGGTCCCTGGGCGACGTCGAACTGCACCTTCTGCCCCTCGGTGAGTTCGCGGTATCCGGTGGTGGCGATGGCCGAGTAGTGGACGAACACGTCCGGGCCTCCGCTGTCCTGGGCGATGAAGCCGAAGCCCTTCTCAGGGTTGAACCACTTCACTGTGCCGGTAGCCATCGTGCTTGTTCTCCTTCGTGCGGACGCGGGGACGAGCCCGCGTCGGGGTGCGAGGCGATCGTCACGGCTGCACGGCCTCCCGTGCAGCCGACACGCCCACACGCACGAGTGATCGTTTCGGCGGGGGACGAAACCGGGAATCGACGAGCGGCCGACGAGCCTCCCGCGGTCGGTGTGCCCGCGGCGCCTCGTGGCCACCCTTCTCCTCGGCCGGCACGACAGGCCCGCGAGGTAAGGGTTTCGCCCCGCCCCCGCAGGGTCACATGCTCACGCCGGGCCGGTGAACGATCAGCCGAGCGGTTCGGCGCGCTGCGCGGGCGCGGAGGTGTGCAAGCCTGCCCCGCAGGTGCGGTAGGCGGGACGGGGTGGCTCAGGCGACGGTGACGACGACCTTGCCGCGGGTGTGGCCCTGCTGGTTGAGCCGCTGGGCGTCGGCGGCCTGCTCGAGCGGGAACGCGGCGGCCACGTCCACGCGCAGCTGCCCCCGCTCCGCGAGGGCGGTCAGCGCCTCGAGGTCCCCTGCGTCGGGCCGGACGAAGACGTACCTGCCCCCGAGGCCGAGGACCGCGCCGTCCGCGACGGAGGCCAGGCGGCCTCCCTCGGCGAGCAGCCCGGGGGAGATCTTCAGGGCATCGCCGCCGATCAGATCGAGCACGGCGTCCACACCCTGCGGCGCCAGCGCGCGGACACGCGCGGCGAGGCCCTCGCCGTAGGCGACCGGCTCGGCACCGAGTCCGCGCAGGTAGTCGTGGTTGCGCTCGCTCGCCGTGCCGATGACGCGGGCGCCGAGCGCTCGGGCGATCTGCACCGCCAGGGAGCCGACGCCGCCGGCCGCGGCGTGCACCAGTACGGTGTCGCCGCTGCCCGTGTTCAGGGCGCGGGTCAGCGCCTGGTAGGCGGTGAGACCTGCCAGCGGAAGGCCGGCGGCCTCCTCGAAGGAGAGGTTGGCGGGCTTGCGGGCGAGCGTACGGATCGGGGCGGCGACGTACTCGGCGAATGTGCCGCGGGAGACGAAGTCCTCACGGACGTAGCCGATCACTTCGTCACCCGGAGCGAACTCGGTGACGCCGACGCCGGCCTCCTCGACGATGCCCGCCACGTCCCAGCCCGGGACGACGGGGAAGACGGTGTCCATGACGCCATCCAGGTAGCCGGCCTGGATCTTCCAGTCGACCGGGTTGACGGAGGCGGCCTTCACGCGGACGAGTGCCGTGTCCGGGCCGAGCTTCGGGTTCGGGACGTCGCCGTATTCCAGGACGTCCGGGCCGCCGTAGGTGCGGTAGGAGATGGCCTTCATGGTGGTGCTCCTCGGTTTCGTGCTGGGGTGCGGGTCAGGTGGGTGCTGTGGCGGGGCGCGGCGGGCGCGGGCCGACCGGAGCCCGGAGACGGGCCCGGCGCGGCGGCCAGGCAGGTGCTTGATGAACTCAAGCAATAGAAGGACCGTAAACGTCAAAGGTTGAGGAAGTCAAACATTGAGTTTCGCCCTAGACTGGATCCATGTCCCGCACACCTGCGCCGCACGCCTCCCCCGAGACCACCGACCCGAAGGGCGGCGACCCCGCCCACGCCGACCTTCTCGAGCGGCTGTCGCGTGCTGCCGCCGGCTATTACCGGGACCTCACCGCGTCCGCCGCCGAGCAGGGGCTCACCATGACGCAGGCCAAGGTCCTCATCCTGCTGCGTCAGCCTCTGCCCATGCGCGCACTCGCGGGGCTGCTCGCCTGCGACGCCTCCAACATCACCGGGCTCGTGGACCGGCTGGAGGCCCAGGGGCTGGTCTCCAGGCACCCGAACCCGACCGACCGGCGGGTCAAGAACGTGGTCGCGACCGACAAGGGCATCGAGGCCGTCCGCCTGGTCCGCGCCGGTATGCGGTCCACCTCTGCGGCCTTCGACCGCCTCGACGACGAGGGCCGCCGCGACCTCTACGAGCTGCTGGGGCGTCTGCACCCCGACGACACGGCCTGATCGCGGCCGCAGGCCGCCGTGCCGATCCGCCGCGGGCACGGACGCCGGCCCGGCCGCCCGCCTGCCGGACGCCCTTGAGCTTCCGGACCTTGCCGGCTCCGTGGCGGGGAGCGGAAATCAGTTCCGAGGGTCCTGTTTCGATGCGTCCTTGAAGCGTCCCAGAGCCTTGGTCAAGAGAGTGCGTGGGGAGCCCGTGGATGCGGCGGCGGTGCCTGACGATGGCGGCCGCGGCAGGCTGTCCGATCCGGTGACCTCGGCCAGTGCGGCCTGGGCGAGTTCGGCCGCCTCCCGGTACAGGTCACGGGACCTGGTCATGGCCTCGAGCGCCTCGGCGTACCTGGCGACGAGCTCCCTGGCGTGGGTCAACTCCTCTTCCACGGTGAGCAGATGCCAGTGGTGGCACAGGTCGTCCAGGACCCGTTCCGCTTCGGCGGTCAGGGCCCGGGGCAGGTCGGCGAAGGCCGTGACCTTCTCGACGAGTTCCGTCGGCTCCGAGCCGTCCAGGAAGACGCTGCGGACGGCGAATTGTTCCGCGTCGTACCCGGGGCCCGCCGGTACCGTGGGCAGCACCACGGCGCCGCCCCGGGGCACCCGCACGTGCAGGTCCTTCATCGCCCAGTTGACGATCTGGAACTGTTCCGGCGCTGCCCGGTGCTCCACCACTCGATGACGCAGGCTCGGCGGAAGAAAGTGTGCCAGGGGCCGGCGGCCGCGCGCGTCGGGGGTCATCGCCTCGTGGACGACGACGTGAACGTTCCAGCTGACGCGGGTGCAGTCCTTGAGGAGGCGGCGCATCTCCTTGTCGTCGCTCGGCAGCCGGTTGGTGGTCCGCAGGCGGAGACCCGCGACGGGGTCGTGGTCCCAGGCGGTGCGGTCGTCGTCCGGCCAGAACATGGTGGCGGGGGAGGGCCACCGCTGGTCCCACATCCGTTCCGCCTTCGCGGCCAGTGTCCATGCGGCCGCCTCGCCGTCACCCGGTCGGCCCTGGAGGTCGTAACACCTCAGCTGGGCACGTACGGTGACGTCGCCGTGGACGCGCCAGCGGGCCTCGAAGAGCCGGCGTGCGGAGAAATCGGGTACGGGTGCGTGCTCCCGGGCGGTAGGTGCGGCGGCGGGGCCGCCGTCGGCCGCGAAGGTGTCGGAAGGGTCGAGGTCGAGGAAGTCGTCGATGACCCCGGCGGCCTTGAGGGCGATGAGGTTGCGCCGGACGTCCTGCTCGGGGGAGGGCCCGAGGTGGCGCCCGTGCCCCAGCCACGTCGTGCCGGGGGCGGTGGTCAAGGAGGTACTGGTCTTTGGCATGGAGTCGTTCTCTGGGGCGGTCGCGGGCCGCTCCAGTATGGCCGGACGTGCGGCAGAGGATGCGCCGAGGGGGACGCCGCCCGAGCCCCGAGAGCCCTGGAGCCCCGAGAGGCTCGAGAGCCCCGAGACGTCCGAGGTCGGCTCGGCCGGACTCGCGGAGACGGCTACGGCCCGGGTGCCCCGTCCGCTTCCTGTCGTAACCGGTGCGCCGGTGGGCGATACCGGACGGCGGTTCGCAGGTGAAGGCGCGGACGCGGTACCGGGCAGGCTTCGCGTCCGGCCGTTCCCGCTCCGGACACGGGCGGCAGGGGGCCGGGGCGGCCTGTCGCCGGAGGGTCAGGGTCGCATCCGGCGGTCGTCGCGGAAGCCCTCGATCGGGGCACGCGGCGGTTTTCCATGGTGAAGAGGTGGCGGGCGGTGTAGCGTCAGTGTCAGCTGTCATGGTTCCGAAGTACCGGTCGCCCGTGAGCGCGAGTTCACGGGCGTTTCGCTGTTCAAAGCCTCTGAGGACCAGGGCGATCACCTCCGGGTCCCGCACCGTGCGGGAACCGATATTCCAGTCCCCTTGGAGGACAAAATGGCCAGTGGAACAGTCAAGTGGTTCAACTCGGAAAAGGGCTTCGGCTTCATCGAGCAGGACGGCGGCGGCCCGGACGTCTTCGCCCACTACTCGAACATCGCCAGCTCCGGCTTCCGTGAGCTTCAGGAAGGCCAGAAGGTGAACTTCGAGGTCGTCCAGGGCCAGAAGGGCCCGCAGGCGGAGAACATCACCCCCGCCTGAGCCGTCCTGGTCCGACGCCCGCCCCGGTCTGCCGGGGCGGGCGTCGCCGTGTCTGAGTGCGCAGCGGGGTGAAGCGTGCGCCGACACGCTTCCCGGCGGTGGAGCGGATCGGCGGCGTCATGCCTAATGGCACGAATGCCTCACCCTGTTCACTTCCGGCCCGCGACCGACGCTGCGCTGATGGTCGGTCGTGCTCTGCCCGGCGTTCTGCTCGTCCTGGCGGCGGTTCTGGACGTGGCGACGCCGGACACCGAGCACTACGAGCACTTCCTGTTCGCCGTGCCCGCCCTCGCGGCGGTCACCTGGGGCGTGTTCAGCACTCTGGGGTTCGGCCTGCTCGCCGTGGCGCTGTTCGTGGTGCTGGCCACCCGCCGCGAGGCGCTGGCCTCCGGCGACACCGGGCTCAGCTTCCTGGCGCTGGCGGTCGTGGTGGCCGCGGCGGTGTGGGCGAGCCGGGCCCGCATCCGGCGGGAGCAGGAACTGAGGGACGTCGCCGAGCTGGCCGATGTCACCCAGCGGGCGGTCCAGCGGCCGCTGCCCTCCCGGCTCGGACCTGTGGACCTGCACCTGCTGTACGAGGCGTCGGCGCACGGCGCCCACGTGGGCGGCGACTTCTGCAAGGCCCTGCCGGTCGGTGGCGGGGTGCGCCTCATCCTGGGCGACGTACAGGGCAAGGGGCTCGGTGCGGTGGAGGCGGCCTCGATGCTGCTGGGTTCCTTCCGCGAGTCCGCGTACGCGGAGCCCGGTCTGCCCGAGATCGCGCGCCGCCTGGAACTCAGCATGCGCCGGTACGCGCAGCGGGCCCCCGAGGCGGAAGGGGCCGACCGCTTCGCGACGGTGATCCTGGCGGAGATCCCCGACGACGCCCCGGTGATCCGGCTGCTCAGCCTCGGCCACCCGCCACCACTGATCCAGCACGACAGCACGGTCCGGACCGTCGACTTCCCCACACCCTCGATCCCCGTCAACCTGCCGGTGCTCCTGGAGCAGGAGTACGACGTACGGGAACTCCCCTTCGAGTCCGGAGACCGGATGCTGCTGTTCACCGACGGGGTGAGCGAGACACGTGACCGGAAGGGGGACTTCTACCCGCTGGAGGAACGCTTCCGCCAGTGGGCGGGTCGCCCCGCCGACGAGATCGTCTCCCTTCTGAAGCAAGACCTCCTGCACTTCGGCTTCCACGGCATCGAGGACGACACCGCGGCCCTCCTCGTCGTCCGCCACTGACCGACGACGGCCGGTCCCCGCCCGGCTCCTCGCCATCCGGCAGCGGCGGCACCGGCGGCGCGAGCACCGATTACCGGTGCCCTCCTCGTCTCCGGCAGGATGGGGCCCATGACCGAGATCCGCACTCCTCGCCTCCTGCTCCGCCGCTGGCACGACGACGACCTCGCGCCCATGGCGGACATCAACGCGGACCCCCAGGTCATGCGCTGGGTCGACGACGCCTCTGTGCACGACCTGGAGCGCACGGCCGAGGAGATCGAGCGGTGGGAGGAGGAGTGGGACGAGGAGGGCTTCGGTCTCTTCGCCGTCGAACTGCTGGCCTCCGGCGAACTGGCCGGTTTCACCGGGCTGTCCGTTCCCGAATTCCTGCCGGAGGTGATGCCGGCCGTGGCGATCAGCTGGCGGTTCGGATCGCACTTCTGGGGCCAGGGGTACGCGTCCGAAGCCGCCCACGCGACACTGGAGTTCGCGCTCCAGGACCGTGGGCTCGACCGGATCGTCAGCATCAGCCGCGCGGGGGACGATGCGTCCGAGAACGTCATCCGCAAGCTCGGCCTGGTGCCGGAGCGGGAGACGGCACACCCGGTGTACGGCTTCCCACTGCGCGTCCACAGCATCGACCTCACCGAATTCCAGGCGTAAGGACTGAGGAGAGCCACCGGAAACCGACGCCGCCCCGCGTCACCAGTGCCCCTCCCGGCAAGTTCCGCCCTGTCGCGTCGGCGAACACTGCCGGTCGCGCTGCCAGCGGGCCGCTCGCGCCCGTCAGGCGACCGGGGCGGGCACGGCCGTCTCGCGTCGTCATCGCGTTCGCCCTGCTCATCGCGCTCGGCCGGTCACCGCCGGCGCCGCGGGGCACCTGTTCGACACCCAGCGCGCCCGCTTCGGTAAAGTTCCGGTAAAGTACCGGCACAGCGCGCGATGATGTCGCCGGACAGTTGTCGGAGTGAGTACGGAGACACCGGATGACGCTGCAGCAGCTGTACCTGGTGCTGCTGATCGGCGGCACGGTGCTGCTCGCCAGCATTGCCGCTGCCCGGACCGCCCATCGGCTCGGGCTGCCCAGCCTGCTGCTGTTCCTCGCGGTCGGTGTGATCGTCGGTGAGGACGTGCTCGGCCTGGAGTTCGACGATGCCCAGCTCGCCCAGTCCCTCGGCACCGCCGGCCTGGCCGTCATCCTGGTCGAAGGCGGTCTGACCACCCAGTGGTCGGACGTGCGGCGCCTGCTGGCGCCGGCCGGGGTGCTCGCCACCGCAGGCGTGGCCATCTCGGTCGCCGTCACCGCCGCCGGAGCGCACCTGCTGCTGGGCATGGACTGGCATCTGGCCCTGCTGCTCGGAGCGATCGTTTCCTCCACCGACGCCGCGGCGGTCTTCGCCGTCCTGCGGGCACTGCCGCTCCCGCAAAAGGTCACCGGCCTGCTGGAAGCCGAATCGGGCTTCAACGATGCCCCCACCATCATCCTGGTCCTGGTCTTCTCCACGGCCGCGGCCGAACTGCCCGATCCCGTGCACATCATGGGAAACGTCGTCTACCAGCTGGCCGTCGGCGCGACTCTCGGACTGCTCATCGGCCGTGTGGGTGTTGCCGCGCTGCGGCACATCGCGCTGCCCGCCACGGGGCTGTACCCGCTGGCCACCGTGGGTTTCGGCATCATCGCCTTCGCCGCCGGCGGCGCCGCGAACGCCAGCGGCATCATCGCCGCCTACCTGTCCGGACTCGTTCTCGGGAACTCGAAGCTGCCGCACCGCGCCGCCACTCGGTCCTTCGCCGAAGGAGCAGGCTGGCTGGCCCAGATCGGTCTGTTCGTCATGCTCGGCCTGCTCGTCACACCCAGCGAACTGCCCTCCGCGATCCTCCCCGCCATCGGCGTGGGCCTCGTCCTGCTGCTGATCGCCCGCCCCGTATCCGTCGTCGCATGCCTGCTCCCGTTCCGCACCCCCTGGCGGGAGAAGGCGTTCATCTCATGGGCCGGGCTGCGCGGTGCCGTGCCGATCGTGCTCGCCACGTTCCCCATCGTCGCCGGAGTGGACGGAGCCCCGGATCTTCTCAACATCGTGTTCGTCCTGGTCGTCATCTTCACCATGGTCCAAGGGCCGAGTCTGCCCGCTGCCGCCCGCCTGCTCGGCCTGAGCAGGCTGGGCGCGCTGCGCGATGTGCAGGTGGAGAGCGCACCGCTGGACGTCATGGACGCCGACCTGCTCACGGCCACCATCCCGCAGGGTTCACGGCTCCACGGCGTCGCCATCTTCGAACTGCGGTTGCCGCCACCGGCCGTCGTGACCCTGATCGTCCGAGACGGCACCAATATCGTTCCCCGCCACGACACCGTTCTCCACGCAGGTGACGAACTCCTGCTGATCACCACGCCGGACACCCGGAACGCCGCTGAACGGCGACTGCGTGCGATCGGCCGGCGTGGCAAACTCGCCCGCTGGCTCGGCGAACAGGGAGACATCGAACCCGCCGACCGCAGTGGCAGCCCCTGAATGGAGAGCGGCAGGCCGGTGTGCAGGGCCCGGGCCAAGCCGGCCTCGGTGCAGCGATTCTCCGCCGGCTTGGGAGTTGACCTCCTCTCGCCCACTTCGCGGACGCGGGGGGTGTGATGCGCCACGGTCGCCGTCGTCCCGACCGGCGGCCGTGGGCGTAGGCGGCACCGGCCGCCGTATGCGGCGCCGAGGTGTCCGGAGCGGGCCGGCCGCGGCAGGCCGCAGCCGTCAAGCCTGTTCCGCCGACAGCCTCACACGGGCCCGTATCCCCGCACCCGGGCGGGGGCACGGGCCCGCCCCGCCGCCCGGTCGCATACGAGGACAGGCGATTCTGCGACGGAGGCCGCGCCCGGCATCTGGATCAGTGCGGGATTGACCGCCCGTCAGACGGGGTACCGGTCGGCCCTGCCTCACTGCGCAGACCGGGAAGGAGAATCAATGGCTGACCGGCACGGTGATCCGGCCGGCCCTGCGGAGAGGGATGCCCGGCCTTGGCCGCAAAGAGGGTGCCGCCTGCTGGGTTTCGCCGGAACGCCACCCCACCCGAGCGGACCCTGACGTGAACGGGTTCACTGCCGCGCTCGCCCTGCTCGGGTTCGTGCTGCTCGCCCTGGGCGCCGTCCACGGCACGGCCTTGCTCGTACGGGTGACGTCCGACCCCTTGACCGCTGAGCCGTTCTGTTCGGGCCTCGAACCGACCGAGCACGCGGTGAGCCGGTTCCATGTGCGCTGGTATCCGGTGACGATGCTCTTTCTCGCGTTCGACATGGAGATGGTCTTCATGTACCCGTGGACGCGGGTCGTCTCCGCCATGGGACCGAGCGCCGTGGTCGAGATGTTCGTCTTCCTCGCAGTGCTGGTGGCCGGGGTCGTCTACGCCTGGCGGGAAGGCGCGCTGCGATGGACCTGACGGCCCTGCTGCTGCGTGCGGCGTCCGCACGCCCACGCGTGCTGCTCGCGACGATGCCCGCCGACGGCACGCGGGTACGGCTGGCCGCCGAGCGGGAGCTGTCCGTACGGGACCTTCCCGTCGCGCTCACCCCTGCCGACGCCGACCTGCTCCTCATCGCGGGGGCCCGCTGCCCCGCGCTGGAGCAGGCCGTCGACCGGCTGTGGCAGGACATGCCCGCGCCACGCGCCCGGGTGCGAGCGGAGCGGGCCGGGGAAGTGGCCCGGGCCCTCGCGGCCGGTTGCGAGCAGCTCGCCGACGCAGCGGGCCAACGTGCCGGCCTGCACGACGCTTCCGGGAACGGCCATGACGATCACGCGGCCCGCTCCCACGGCGCGGCGGACGGCAGCGACGACGAGCACCGGATGCCGGACGGGCTGCCGATGGCCGAGCAGGGGCCGGACCGTGACGGCCTGGCCCTCGACCGGCTGCATGTTCCACTCGGCCCGCTCCTGGGCGACTGGCCTTCGGGCCTGACACTCCGTCTGACCCTGCAGGGAGATGTCGTACAAGAGGCAACGGTGGAGGCGGCGAGGCCGCTGCGCACCGCACCCGCCACGTCGTTCTGGTCGGAGCCGTGGGGCCGTGCGATGGCGGGTGAACAGGTCGAAGCGGGCGAGGCCGCTCGACGCCGGGCCGCTTCCCACCTGGACAGCCTGGGCCGGTTCCTCGCCGTCGCCGGATGGCCCGCGGCGGCCACCGCCGCTCGACGGGTGCGGGACGACCTCCTCGCCGGTGCGGCCGCGGACGCGGTGCGGCCGAGGGCGCACCGGTTGGCCGGGCGGGTCGGACGGTCGCGTGCGCTGTACTGGCTGACCAGGGGAATCGGCCACCTGACGGCTGCCGACGCGGCGGCCGCCGGGGTGGGCGGGCCTGCGGCGCGGGCGGACGGGGACGTGCCCGCCCGCTACCGGCTGTGGCTCGCCGAAGTACTGGACGACCTGGACCGGCTGGAGGACACCTCGCCGCTCGACCCCGGCCGCGACGAGGGCCCGCGGGGCCCGCTGGACGGGCCCCGCATCCCGTCGGCCGCTCTGGCGGAAATGTTGCCACGGCTGCTGGAAGGGGCGGAACTGGCGGCGGCCCGGCTGATCGTGGCGAGTCTCGACCCGGACCCGGAGGAACTGGTGGGCCGTTCGGCGGAGGTGGTCCGTGATTGAGGTCGTGCCGTGGTGGTCCCTGGTCGTCGCCCCCGCGCTGCTGCTGGTCCTCGCCCTGTGCGCCGTCGCCGGCGACGCCCTGCTCGCCGCCGGTGAGGCGGGACGTCCGGCGACGGTGTCCGCGGCCCTGCGCCCGCTGCTCGATGTGCCCCGGCTGCTGGTCGCCCAGCCCCGCCGGACGCGGGCCGCCGACGTCCTGCTGTGGCGGCTGGGCGTCCTCGTCGTCCCGGTGGCGGCCGTCCTTTCCGTACTGGTCGTTCCCTTCGGGCACCACGTGGTCGCCGACCTGGAGGTCGGCGTCGTGTGGTTCAACGCCATGGAGGTACTGACCTGGGGCGGTCTCTGGCTGGCGGGCTGGGGGCCGAACGCCGCGTTCGCCCTGGTCGGCGGCTACCGCTTCGTCGCGCAGGGACTGGCCTACGAGCTGCCGCTGATGTTCGCCCTCATCTCGGCCGCCACCGGGGCCCAGTCGTTGCGCCTCGGGGACATCGTCGCCGCCCAGCAGAGCATGTGGTTCGCCGTGTGGATGCCGATCGCGTTCGTCGTCTACCTGGCGAGCGTGCTGGCCTTCAGCTTTCTGGGGCCGTTCGACCACCCGGCCGGCCGGGACATCGCGGGCGGCGTCCTCGGTGAGACCTCCGGCGTCGGCCGGCTGCTGCTGCGGGCGGGCCGTTGGCTGCTGCTGGCCGCGGGGTCCGCCATGGCGGTGCCGCTGTTCCTGGGCGGCGGCGCCGGGCCGCTGCTGCCCGCATGGGCCTGGTCCCTGGTCAAGACGCTTGCCGTGCTCGGGCTGCTGGTGTGGGCGCGGCGGCGGGTGCCGACCGTGCGGGCCGACCGGTACGTGGAGTTCGCCTGGGTCGTCCTCATCCCGCTGACCATCCTGCAGGCGCTGGTTCCGGCGCTCGTCGTGCTGGACCGATAGGAGGTGACGGTGCCGACCGTCCTGTTCGCCGTACTGGCCGTACTCGCCCTGGTCAGTGCCCTTCTGGTGTTCCGCCTCGACTCGATGGCCCGGGTGACCTTCGCGCTGCTGGCCTCGCTGTGCTTCGCCGGGGGCGAGGTGATTCTGCTCGGACTGCCGTATCTCGGCGTGGTCGTCGTGCTGATGATGGTCATGGAGATGGTCGTCATGGCCGTGTTCATGATCGCGTACATGATGAACCCGGCGGGGCTGATGCCCATGTCGATGGTCCACAACAAACGCGGCTCCCTGGCCATCAGCATCGCGACCTTCCTGGCCCTGACCGCCGGGATCCTCCTCGTACCGTGGCCGCGCCGGGTGGGGAGGGCACCGTCGGACACCACCTTCCAGGTGGGTGCGTCACTGATGGGCCCTCAGATGCTGACGATGGTCGTCCTCGGCTTCGTCCTGCTCGCCACGATCGTGGCGGCAACCGTCCTGGCGACCGACCGGGGGCGCTACGACCGCTTCGGCGACGACCTCGACCAACGCCCGGCCAGGGACCCGGCGGGCGGAGGGGTGGGCCGGTGATCCTGGAACTGTTCCTCCTCCTGGCCGCCGGGCTGTTCTCGATCGGCCTCTACGGTGCGCTGTCCCAGCAGTCCATCGTCATGATCATGATGGGTATCGAGCTGATGATCGGCGCCGTCATCGTCGCCGCTGCCGCGCTCTGGCACTTCCTGGCACCTGCCGCGGCGAGCGGGCAGGTGATCGTCGTGGCCGCGGTGGTCGCGATGGCCGTGGAGATGGCCATGGGCTTCGCGGTCACGACGGCCATCTTCCGTGCCCGCCGGGTCGACATGACCGACATGGCCGAGGACCTCAAGGGATGACCGTGCTGCTGTGGCTGCTGGTGGCCCTCCCGCTGCTCACCGGGGGCGCGCTGGCCGTGGCCGGCCGAGCGGCCGACCGGTTGGCTCCCGCGGTCGGCGTGGCAGCCTCGCTGGCGACGCTCGGCCTGGCGATCGCGACGGGAGTCGGCCGGCCTGCCGTCCACGCGCCGCTGTTCGCGGGGATGGAGGCCGGGCTGCGGGTGGACGCCCTGTCCGCCGTGATGGTGATCACCGTCGCCGCGGTCACCACCGCCGTGCTCGTCTTCGCCGCCGGACAGCCGGACCGCTCCGCCGGCCAAGCCCGGTTCTTCGGGCTGATGCTGCTGTTCGCCGGGGCCATGCTGGTCACCGTCACCGCGACCACGCTGCCCCTGCTGCTCATGGCCTGGGAGATCATGGGCGCCACCAGCTGGGCGCTCATCGGCTTCCGGTGGCACGAGCCGCCCGGCGTACACGCGGCTGCCACCGCCTTCCTCACCACCCGCGCCGCCGACCTGGGCCTGTATCTGGCCGCGGGCGCGGCCGTGGCGGGCGGCGCCGGCTCACTGGAGCTGGACGCGCTGCGCACCGTCGACTCGCCGTGGCTCCACGTGGTGACCGCCGGTATGGTCCTGGCTGCGCTGGGCAAGTCCGCTCAACTGCCGTTCTCCTTCTGGCTCTCCCGGGCCATGGAAGGCCCCAGCCCGGTCTCGGCGCTGCTGCACTCGGCCGCCATGGTGGCGGCCGGCGCCTACCTGCTGCTGCGACTGCACCCGCTGCTGACCGCCACGGCCTGGGCAGGACCGCTCGTCGCCTGGACGGGAGCCGCCACCGCGGTGCTGCTCGGTGTCGTGGCGGTCGCGCAAACGGATCTCAAGCAGCTGCTCGCGGCCTCGACCTGCGCGCAGGTCGGGTTCATGGTGCTGGCCGCAGGAACGGCCGGGGTGGCGGCCGGCACCGCTCACCTGGTGGCGCACGCCGCGGTCAAGGCCGGGCTGTTCCTCGCTGCCGGCGCCTGGCTCACCGCCCTGGGAACCAAGCACCTTCCCGCACTGCGCGGCGCCGCCCACACCTACCCGCTCGTGGGCGCCTGCTTCACCGTCAGCGCCCTGGCACTGGCCGGGCTGCCGCCGCTGTCGCTGTGGGCGACCAAGGACGAGGTGCTGGCCGCGGCCTACGCACACAGCACAGCCCTGTACGCGGTGGGCCTGGCGGCTGCCGCCGTCTCGGCCCTCTACAGCGTCAAGGCGCTCTGGTACGTGCTGCGTCCGCTGCCGGGCGACGCCGCACCGCGCTACGGCCCGGAGCCCCCCGGCGACGCCGCGCCGGCCCATGATGCGGAGCCCCCCGGCGACGCCGCGCCCGCCCACGGCCCGGCCCGGCCCGGCACCCACAGGACCGGACGGGCGACGAACGCACCGCTGCTGGTGCTCGCCTTCGGCGCCGCGACGCTCGGCGTCCTGGCGCTGCCGGGCGTCGCCCGCGCGCTGCGCTCGACGCTGGGCACCCCCGGCGAACCCACTCCACGCCTCTGGGAACTCGTACTCTCCGCGGCCGTCGCCCTCGCCGCCGCGGGTCTTGTCTGGTGGCGCGGGCCACGCCCCGGCCCGGTCCCGGGCGCCGTACGGCGATGGGCGGCCGGCTGGCTGGGGCTGGAGGGGGCCGCACACCTCCTCGTCGTCCGCCCGGTCATGGCGCTGGCCCGGACGCTGGCCGCTTTCGACGACCGGATCGTCGACGGATCCGTCCGCAGGGCAGCTCGGGGCGGCACGGCACTCGCCCGGACGCTGGCCGCTTTCGACGACCGGATCGTCGACGGGGCGGTGCGGCAGGTCACGCGCGGCGGCCTCGCGACCTCCCGGCTGGCGCGCCGCGCGGATGACGAGGGAATCGACGCGCTGGTGAGCGCCGTCGCCGCCGGCGCGCGCCGGCTCGGCGGCCTTGCGCGCCGCCCGCAGACCGGGCTGCTGCACCAGTACTACGCCCAGGCCGCGTTGGGCTTCGCCGTGCTGGTCCTGATCCTGCTGTTGGTGAGGTAACCCATGCTGACCCTCGTCGTCTTCCTGCCGCTGCTGGTCTGCGTCGTGCTGTGGCTGTGGCCGCGTCCTCTGCCCGACCGGGTGTGCACGGCGGTGTGGACGGCGACCGCCGCGACCGACCTGGCTCTGGTCGTCGCCCTGTGGGCCGGCTTCGACACCGGCGGCGGCCTGCAGTACGAGCAGCGGACCTCGTGGATTCCCGGGGCCGGGGTGAGCTACCACGTCGGCGTGGACGGACTGTCCCTTCCCCTGCTGGCGCTGACGTGCCTGCTGTTCCTCGCGGTCGCCGTGTACTCGCTGCGGGAAACCCGCCGGGTGCGCAACTACGCGTGCCTCTTCCTGTTCCTGCAGTCGATGTCCCTGGGCCTGTTCGCCGCCCTCGACCTGATTCTGTTCTTCGTCTTCTTCGACCTGTCCATCGTCGGCATGTTCTTCGTCATCGCCGGGTGGGGCCGCGGCGAGCAGGGGCGCGCGGCGGCGCTCAAGTTCTTCCTCTATACCTTCATCGGATCACTCGCGCTGCTGCTCGGGTTCATCGGCCTGTTCCTGGCGGCCGACCCCCACACGTTCGACATGGTGGAACTGGCCGCGGGCGACCCGCTGGTCGGCCGCGGAACCTACGCCGGGCTGGTGCTGCTGGCGATCGGCATCGGACTGGCCGTCAAAACACCCACGGTGCCCTTTCACACCTGGCTGCCGCCCGCACACACCGAGGCCCCCGCCGCCGGGTCGGCGATCCTGGCGGGTGTGCTGCTGAAGATGGGGACGTACGGCTTCGTCCGCATCGCGATGCCCATTCTGCCGGGCAGTTGGCGCGACCACGCGTTGGTGTTCATCGTCGTCGGCGCTGTCTCCGCCGTCTACGGGGCCCTCGTCGCCCTGGGGCAGACCGACTTCAAACGCATGATCGCCTACACATCCGTCAACCACATGGGCTACGTCATCCTCGCGGTCGGTGCCGCCGGTGTGCTCGCCGACACCGACACGCAGGCCCGTGCCCTGGCAGTCACCGGCGCCGTCGTCCAGATGGTCAGCCACGGGCTGCTCACCGGTGCGCTGTTCCTGCTGTGCGGCGTGCTGCACGACCGCGGCGGCACCTACGTCATGGACGCCTACTCGGGGCTCGCCGGACCGTTCCCGCGATTCGCCGGCGTCACTGCCGTCGCCGCGTTCGCGAGCCTGGGCATCCCCGGTTTCTCCGGGTTCATCGCCGAATTCCAGATCTTCACCGGCAGCCTCGGCTCCCAGGCCACCGCCACCGCCGTCGCCGTGACCGGCATCCTGCTCACCGCGGCACTGTTCCTGCGGGCCCTGCGCAGCATGCTCCTCGGCCCCACGCGGCTGCCCGGCTCCATCCGCGCCGGCGGATTCGGCGACCTGACCACCACCGAAGCCGTCTCCATCGTTCCCCTGCTGGGTGTGGCCCTCGTCATCGGCGTCCTGCCACGCCTTCTGCTGGACGTGGTCGAGCCGGCCGGCCGCACCCTGGCCGAACTGGTCGCACGATGAACGACGACGTCGCCGCCCTGGTGCCCGAGACGGCCCTGCTCGCCGCCGCCGTCGTCGGCCTCCTCGCCGGTTCCTGGCTGCCCCGGCGCCGCCAGTGGACCGTCGCGGTCCTGGCCGCAGCGGCCTGCCTGACCGGCCTGGCCGCCACCGCCGTCACGATGGCCACCGACCGCGAACAGACGGTCTTCTCCGCCTCCTTCGCCGTCGACGCGGCCACCGGCGCCGGGCGCCTGATCGTGCTCGGCGCCCTGCTGCTGATCCTGACCACCTCTGTGGAGACGGTGCGCGGCCACAAGCGGGAGAGCGAGTACTACGTGCTCCTGCTGCTCTCCGCCGCGGGCACCCTCGCCATGATCGGTGCCAGTGACCTGCTGACGCTCTTCGCCGGCTACCTGCTCGCCAGTGTCCCCGCGTACGCGCTCGCGGGCTTCGCCAAGGACGCGCCCGCCACCGAAGCGGCGATGAAGTACTACCTGATGGGCGCCGTCCTCGGCACGACCATGCTCGCCGGCATCACGCTGCTGTACGGCGCGGGCCGCGCGACCGTCTACGGCGAGCTGCACCGGACGCTGGCCACGGCGCCGCACGCGGTGGTGGCCCTCGGCCTCGTCGCCGTCCTCGGCGGCCTGCTGTACAAGATCGGCACGGTGCCGGCGCACTTCTGGGTGCCCGATGTCACCGACGGCACCAGCGCCCCGGTAGCCGCCTACGTCACCACCCTGCCCAAGATCGGCGGACTCGTCGCCGTGTTCCGGCTCGTCCACCAGGCGCTGCCCGCACAGACCGTCGACTGGCCCCTGCTCGTCGCCGTGCTCGCCGCGGCCGGCATGACGCTGGGCAACCTCGCCGCGTTCTTCCAGACCTCCGTCAAACGGCTCCTGGCCTACTCCGCCATCAGCCAGGTCGGCTATCTGCTCATGGCCGTCGCCGTCGCCACCCGCAGCGACTTCGCCCAACAGGCGCTGCTGTTCTACCTGGCCGCCTACGCCCTGACCAACGTCGCCGTCTTCTCCGTGGTCACCGAACTGCCCCATGCCCGGACCCTGGACGACTACCGCGGCCTCGCCCGGCGCCGACCGGGTCTCGCCGCCGTCCTGGTCGTCTGCCTGCTCGGCTTCGTCGGAACCCCGCCCACCGGCGTCTTCCTCGGCAAACTCGAAGTCTTCACCGCCACCGTCGACGGCGGCTACACGTGGCTGGCCGCACTCGCCGTCGCCAACACCGTCGCCTCCCTCTTCTACTACCTGCGCTGGCTGGCCCCGCTCTTCCGCCCCGTCCCCGAAGACCTGCCCGCCCACACGCACGTCGTCCTCGGCCGCTGGTCCGCCACCGCCGCATACACCGCCGGTACCGCCTCCCTCGCCCTCGGCATCGCGGGCGGGGCGACCATCCCGCTCACCCTCGGCCCCCTCCTGCGCTGACGCCGCCGGGGACGATCCCGCGGCCCCGTCCCGGCCGAACGAGCCCCGCGCCGCTCACCGCGTGACGATGGTTGGTACGGGACGTGCCTGTCGCTCGGAGAGGCGGGACTGTGATGCGGTATGTGACGGTGACGGCCCTGAGCCACCCGGGGCTGGTACGCGATCACAACGAGGACAGTGTCGTGGTCGGACCCTGGACGCTGTGCGGCACCGTGACCGAGAACCCGCAGACGCTGATCTTCCCTCTCGGCACGCCGCTCGTCGTCGCGGTCGCCGACGGCATCGGCGGACAGCCGGGCGGCGAGGTGGCCAGTGCACTGGTCGTGCGGCATCTGGCGTCGTACGGCCCCTCGCTGGACAGTGAGGAAGCGGTCCGTGACGCGTTGAACGTCTGCAACCAGGCGGTGTACGCGGCGGCCGAACGCGATCCCGAGCTGATCACCATGGGAACCACGGTGGCGGGCGTCGTCGTCCTGGAGGAGTCGCTGCTGGTGTTCAACGTGGGCGACAGCAGAGTGCTCGACGCGGCCGGGGAGGGTCTGCGCCGGCTGAGCGTGGACGACAGCCCGCCGCTTTCGCCGGGGCAGCGCACCACGTCACTGGTCACACAGGCGCTCGGTGGCGGCCCCCGGTTCACCGGCATCGCCCCGCACATCACGAGGTCGCCGCTCTCCGAGGTCGATCGCTGTCTGGTGTGCACGGACGGCCTGACGGACCCCGTCCCGGAGAGCACCCTCCGCGAGCTGCTGCGGGCCCACGACGGCGGCAGAGCGGCCTACGAAATGTGGAAGTCCGCCATCGAGGCAGGCGCCCCCGACAACATCACCCTTGCGCTGATCGGCATCGGCGGCGGCACGTAGCCGGTCGGTGCCGGGCCGCCGCCTGGGCACGACAGCGCCGGTATCGGCGCGCCGTACTCGTGCAGACGGCCCCCGTCCGCGCGGGCGGACACCGTGAAACATCCGGCGCATCGCTTTAACCTGGGAAAATGGGCGGTGGCCCGGTCACGCTGTTTCTCTGCGGCGACGTCATGCTCGGCCGTGGTGTCGACCAGATACTGCCGCATCCCGGCGACCCGGCTCTGCGCGAGGACTGCATACGCGACGCCCGGGCCTACGTCGAGCTGGCGGAGGCGGCCAACGGCCCCATTCCACCCGCCGTCGACTTCTCCTGGCCATGGGGCGACGCGCTCGAGGTCCTGGACGCCGCCGCGCCCGCAGCGCGCGTCGTCAATCTGGAGACCAGCGTCACCCGGCATGAGACGTTCGCACCCGGCCGTCACGTCCACTACCGGATGAACCCCGCCAACCTCCCCTGCCTGGCCGCCTCCCGCCCCGACGTCTGCGTCCTGGCCAACAACCACGTCCTGGACTTCGGCCACCGCGGACTGGCCGAGACACTCGACGCCCTCGATGGCGCGGGTCTGCGGACGGCAGGGGCGGGGCGGAACGCCGACGCGGCGGCGCGTCCGGCGATCGTCCCTCTCGAGAGCGACCGCAGGATCCTGGTTCTCTCCTTCGGAATGACCTCCAGCGGTATCCCCGAGCGCTGGGCGGCGACGCGTCACCGGGGCGGCGTCCGGCTCGTGAGCGGCGCAACACAGGCGGCCGCGTACGAGACCGTCGGCCTGGTACGGCAGATGAAGCGGCCCGGTGACGTCGTGGTGGCCTCGATCCACTGGGGTTCCAACTGGGGTTACACCGTCCACCAGGACCAGATCCGCTTCGCTCATGCGCTGATCGACGGTGGCGTGGACGTCGTGCACGGTCACTCCTCGCACCACCCCCGGCCCCTGGAGACGTACCGGGGGAAGCTCATCATCTACGGATGCGGCGACTTCATCGACGACTACGAGGGCATCACCGGCTACGAGCAGTACCGGGACGATCTGCGGCCGCTGTACCTCGTCTCGCTGGAACCGGACACCGGCAGGCTCGCCGACATGCGCATCACCCCCTTGCAGGCCCGGCGGATGCGGCTGCGGCACGCCTCGCACGAGGACGCCCGGTGGCTGCGCACACTCCTCGACGGGATGGGTCACGGCTTGCGCCCGAGTGCCGACTCCCATCCGGAGGGCACGTTCGTCCTCCGGCCGTCGTGACTGCTCCGGCCCGACCGGAAAGGTGACACCACCACGAAGAGACCCCGGATCGTCCCGCCCGAGGAGTGGGAAGCGGCGCGCGATCGGACGCTCGTGAAGAAGGGTGCCCGGGCGGCGGGCCGGTAGTCGGGCACCGAGCATCACCACGGCACCGAGCATCACCACGAGCCTGCGCAGGTCGTCGAACTCGACGGGATGCGTCTCCTGCCGCGCGGTGAGCGCTCCAGGTGGTCGCCGTGCAACGTCCCGGCGAGGACACCCCCGACGCGCCGCGTACCGGCTTCCGGCCCCGTGGGCGCGTGTGCGCCTCCAGGGCTGCCGCCACTGCCTCACCCGCGCGGGCGCTCACGGCCGCGTCTACGCAGGATGACCACGAGATCGACGGCCGCGACGACCGTCAGAAGACCGCATCCACCGGCGAGCAGGCCCAGTTCCCAGCGGCTCGGCGAGTCGTCCGGACCGGCCCCGGCCGCCCACACCGCGAACAGCGCGGTCAGCGCGGCGAACAGCACCACACCTGCACAGGACAGAATCAGACGCAGCCCGAGAGCGCTACGAGCCGTGACGGGTTCCGTGCCGGTCCTTTCGTATCGCCGCCCGATCATCCCCGAACGGGAACGGGGGACGGGATCCCGGCGGCGGCGGGAAGACATCATGGCGCTGTTCCCTTCCTTTGGGCCGGCTCAATGCCGTGGCTCGGCCTCGTAGCGGGGACCGAGGCCGGAGATGCCGAATCAACCGAGTGCGGTGGCGAGGCGGTGGGTGGCGCCGAGGTCGTGCAGGAGCGGCGGCCCGGTCGTGGTCCATGACGTTCTCCTTGGTCGCTGCTCCTGAAGGCCAGGTCCCCGGAGTCCCGGGGTCCCCGGGACTCCGGGGTGGGCCCCGGAGCCGGCCTGGGCCCACCCCGGCGGGCACCGATCCGGTCGGCCGGCTCCAGGTCGAGGGACCGGCTTCGCCGGTCAGCCACGTGTGGCTGATCATCACGCCTCCACGGCGGAATGCGGCAGTGCCCTGTACCGGTACCCGCCGTTCCACAGGTGACACAGCGGGCGGACGGTGCGGTGCCGGCGCGCAGCTGCACTTCCGCACCGGAAGGGCCCGGCCAGTCGGTTCGGTCCGCGGCGCCGACCCGCGGCTCGAATCCGCGGCTCGGATCCGCAGTGCGGGCCCCGGGGGTACGGCATGAACGCGTCGAACGCGTCGAACGGGGCGGATGGGGTGGATAGGGTGGATGGGGCGGATGGGTTGAAGGCATCCCGGCTCAGGGCGCGGACCGCCGCCCGTGGCCCTGCGCCGACGGGGTGCCGGGGCGGCGGCCCAGTGTGGCGATCACCTCGTCGTCGGAGACCTGGGCGAAGTCCTCGTACCACTCTCCGACAGCCTGGAAGCTGCCCGGTTGGTGCAGGCACACGATGTCGTCGGCGTCCCGCCGCAGTGCTTCCACCGCATGCGGAGATCCGACCGGAACGGCGAGGATCAGCCGGAGCGGGTTTCCGGACCGCAGATGCCGCAGCGCGGCACGGGCGGTGACCCCGGTGGCGAGCCCGTCGTCGACCACGATCACGGTCCGGCCCTCGACCTCGGGTGGCGGACGTCCACCCCGGTACAGCTCCTCACGGCGGTGCAACTCCGCCCGTTCCCGGGTCACGTCACCCGTGAGATCGGACTCGGTCAGGCCGAGCATCCTGAGGGACCGCGGGTCGTACACCGGCGGATCGTCGCCGGCGATCGCTCCGATACCGGTCTCCGGACGGCCGGGGGCGCCGATCTTGCGGGCCACCAGCACGTCCAGCGGCACTTTGAGGGCATCGGCGACCTCAGCGGCGACGGGTACGCCGCCGCGCGGCAGCGCCAGGACGACCGTGTTCGTGAGGTCCCCGGCGGCTGCCCATCCGAGCAGTCTCGCGGCGAGTTCCTGGCCGGCGTGCCGGTGGTCGTGGAAGTACATGGCATTCCTCCGCACTGGTACTGCTGCGTCCCGGCCGGTGCTCGCACACCGGTCGGCCGGGTCTCCTCCCGTGTGCCTGCCGGGGCGGTGTGGAGCGGGGTGAGGGCACCGGTGCGGTCGAGGAACGTCGTAGGTCCGCACCGACCGGCTGTCGGTGGCCGAGACGCTCATGGCCGTCCTTCCTGTCCCGGCCGCAGCAACCACGGGCGACGGTGGCCTCCTTCGAGGCGCAGGTGTCGAAACGGTTTCTCGGCCACGGCCGTCGTTCACCTTCTCCCTCTGTCTCCGCAGGCCGGGTAGCCCTCGACACGTGCGCTATGCGTCCCGGACCGGAGCGCGGGACCGGGCGCCGGGCCCGGGCGCCGGATCGCCGGTCCCCGAGCGCCGAATCGCGGCGGGACCGCCGTTGCCCCGCCGCGCGGGGCCACCGTTGCGCCGCCGGGCGGGACCGCCGTTGCAGAGCTGTGCGGCGACGGCCCATGGGTGCGACGCTGGAATTCAGGGTGCTGACCATCAGGTCTGGGAGCGGTGCACGGTGAATGCCACACGGTCCGGGTCCCGGCTCGTTCTCGCCGGTGTCGACGAAGGCGCCGGCCAGGACGACGTGGTGCGATTCGCGGCCCGGCACGCCTCCCTGCGAGGTGCGCCGCTCCATCTTCTGCACGTCCTGCGGGGCCCGGCCCCCGTCGGGCCGCTGGAGATCCAGGCGGCTCAGCGGGCCTCGCTCGCGCGGCAGACGGCAACGATGGAGATGCTGGCGGCGCTGGTGCGATCGGAGTTCCCCGATCTGCCGGTCACTTCGGAAGCCGTGGAGGGCCACGCATCGGCCGTGCTGCTGGAACGCTCGGCGGAGGCCGGGTGGCTGGTGGTCGGACACCGGGGGAGCGGGGGCTTTCCTCGCCTGCCGCTGGGTTCGGTGAGCTGGCAGGTGGCCACGCATGCCCGATGCCCGGTCGTCGTGGTGCGCCCGGGGGAGACGGCTCACGCGTCGGAGAATCGTGTCGTGGTGGCGGTGGACGTGGGGGACATGCCGTCGGAGGTGCTGGGTCTCGCCGCCGCCGAGGCGGAAGTGCGCGGTGCCCGGCTGCACATGGTCCACGGCTCGTTCCACGTCGGTGAGGTGGCGGGCGGTCCGGCGGCGGTGGCTGCGCAGTTCGAGGGCCTTGATGACGCCGCACGCGCGGCGATGGAGGAAGAGGCGGCACGCCTTCGCAGCCGCTGCCCGCGGCTGGACGTCGACGTGCAGGTGGAACGGGCCCGCCCTGCCTCGGTCCTGACGGACGTGTCCCAGCGCGCGGCCCTGCTGGTGATGGGCTCCCACGGGCGGACGGGCCTTCGCCGCCTGATTCTCGGATCGGTCAGCGCCGAGGTTCTCCATACGGCCGCCTGCCCGGTCGCCGTCGTTCCGCGGAGCGCCTACTGAGCTTCCCGGGGCCGCCGGTCCACCTGCGCGAAGGGGGTGATCTGCCCGCCTGGGACGACTCCCGGTCCATGGCGGTCGAGGGCACCGTGCGTCGGCGTGTCTGCGCCGTCCCGGCGTCGGATGCCCTGACGATCTCCTGACGAGCGGCTGCAACCGGACAGGTCCTCCGCAGGGGCCGCAGCCGGGGCCGACGACGAATACCCTCCGGCCCGTATGCCCCGGCGCCGCCTTGAACCGAAGGAAGATCCGGCTGATCCAGGACAACGCGAGTCCGGCCCAGGGAGGAGGCAGCTGTGTCACCGCAGGGAAGCCGATCCGGAAGGCCGCTGTCCGTGGCGGTGCTCATGGAACTGGTCCGGACCCCTGCTTCCGGAGGGCAGGTCAAGTGCTGGGAGCGTTTCGCCGAGGCCGCGGCCGCGGCCGACCCCGCCGAACTGGGGATCGATCTGACGGTGTACGTCCTCGGTCGCCGGCACCACGTCGAAGCACTGTCCCCCAGAGGGCGCTTCGTCGCGCTGCATCCCGTGGCCAGCACGGCCCTGATGAGCCGGAAGGGCGGTGTCGACGTGTCCGACGTCGCACCCCACCATCCGGGGCTGGCCCGGCTGCTGCCGCACCACGACGTGTGGCACATGACCCATGTGCTCGCCTTCGGTGCCACCGCCGCCCGCCTCCGACGCCGCACGCGGCGACACGCCGGAGCAACGCACCCCGGAGTGACGCACCCCGGACTCGTCGCCTCCGTCCACACCGACGTTCCGGCACTGACCTATGCCCTCGTCCGGGAATCGGTGAACCGGCGTCTTGGGCGCCTCCCCGCACTGCGCTCCCTGGATCCCGCGGCGCTGTGCGAGAGTCTCGTGAACCGCCGCCGCGACCGCATCCTGACCGCCTGCGACAGGATCTTGGTCGCCACGCCCTCGCAGGTACCCGAAATGTCCGCCCTGGTCGGGGCCGACCGGGTCAGCCGACTGGGCAGAGGGGTGGACCTGGACCGTTTCCGTCCCGACCCGGCGGCCCGGGCAGCGCTGGCCTCCTATGGTGTCCCCGTGGACCGCACGCTCGTGCTCTTCGCCGGCCGGGTCGACGCCTCCAAGCGCGTGCTGCTCCTTGCCGAGGCGCTGCGGCGGCTCCGCGCCGAGGGCCGCCCGGTGCACCTCGTCATCGCCGGAACGGGGCCTGAAACCGTGCGCGTCTCCCGGCTCCTGGGTCCCGACGTGACGCTCGTGGGTGTCGTGCCCCAACAGGAGCTGGCGCGCCTGTTCGCCGGGTGCGACATCTTCGCCTTCCCGTCCCGATCGGAGACGATCGGCAACGTCGTCGGCGAAGCCATGGCCTGCGGGACCCCGGTGGTCCTGCCTCGCGGCACCAACACCAACCACTGGCTCGCACGGCCGTCGCAGGACGGGGTCCTCGTCGACGGCGACACACCGGTGGAGTGGGCCACGGCCCTCGAGACCCTGATCGACGACCCGGCCGCGCGCGCCGCGATGGGCCGGAACGCGACAGCCACCGTCCTGACCCGGCACCGCGGATGGGGCCGGGTGCTCATGGAGGACCTCCTGCCGGTGTGGCGCGGCGTCGCGGCCTCCGCCTCCGGCGGGTGACCCGTGCTCGTCGCCGTCCTTGCCGCACTCGCCGCCGGTGCCTGCTTCGCGGTCGCCGGTGTGCTCCAGCAACGTGCCGCCGTGCGCCTGCCCGACCACGACGCCCTGTCCTTCCGGCTCCTGCGGGCGCTGGCGCGTCGGCGCATGTGGCGGGCGGGAATCGCCCTGGCCGTCGCCGCCTATGGCTTCCAGGCCCTCGCCCTCGCCTTCGGCCCTCTCAGCCTCGTCCAGCCGCTGATCATCAGTGAGCTTCTGTTCGCCATCCCTCTATCCGCGCGGCTGCGCCGCAGAGCGCTGGGAGCGCGGGAATGGACCGGCACGCTCGCGGTGACGGCCGGCCTGTCCACCGCCCTCGCCTCCGCGCGCCCTCACGGTGGCGACCCGGTGGTCCCTCTCTCCTCCTGGCTGATCACTCTGGCATCGGTCGGCGCACTCGTGGCCCTGACGCTGGCCGTCTGCACCCGCGTCACCGGACCGGCGAGGGCCTCACTGCTCGGCCTTGCGGGGGGACTCGTCATGGGTGCCCAGTCCGTACTGCTCGACGCGACCGTCGACACCCTGGCGCACGACGTTCTCTCCGTCTTCTCCGCATGGCAGACGTACCTGCTCGTCGGCGCGAGCGTCGCGGGGCTGCTCCTGATCCAGAGCGCCTTCCAGGCCGGCCCCCTGGCCGCGAGCATGCCGGTCATCGACGCGACGGAACCCCTGGTCGCGGTCACCGTCGGTGTCGCCGTCTTCGGCGAGACGCTGCGCACCGGATGGCTGCCCACATCTCTGTCCGCTCTCGGTGTGGCCCTCCTGGTCTGCGGCATCGTCCTGCTGGACACGTCCCCGCTGCTCAAACGACTGGAGTTTCCGGAGCCCGCCCCTCCACCCCGCAGCTGACGGCACCGCCGAACCCGCCGACCGGCGCGCGTCCTTGCCCGGATGAGGCTTCCCCGGCAGTCCGCACAGTCTTCCGGGGCATCCCGCCCGCCGATCATCGCGCTCGGCCGGTCGTTTAGTGCTCCTGCGGCCGGTTACCCGGCGCTTGGACACGCGACCGGATCGTACGAACCGTAGGAGGAGAGAGAAGGTCATGGAACTGCCGGTACGACGTGAAGGCGATGCTGCGGAGCGGCGCCGCGGGTGGGACCCGTGCGGCGAGTTCGAGGACATGTGGAGCCGGATGGGACGGTTTCCGGAGCAGGCGGCGGCGCCGTCCGCGGTCGGCGGGGTACGGATGCTCCCGACCCTCCGCGTTCCGAAGACGGAGCAGGAGAAGCGCCGGAAGACCGAGGTCGGTGGCCGGCGGCGTATCACCGGTGAGACGACCCCACCGGGCCAGGGCGCCGACGCGTAAACCGCACAGCGGGGTCATGAGACGGGCCTGAGCCCGATGGCTTCGTGGAACCGGGACACGGCTGCAGCAAAGGGCCGGATTCGCGGTTTGCGGAGCAGGGCAGGGCCCGGTGCCCCTCGTCTCGAAGGAGAGTCGAATGTCCGAAATCGAACCGGAAACGCCCGACGCGGCCACCATCGCCTGGAACAAGGTGGCAAGTTACGCCTCGTACGAGGAAGCCCAGGCGGCAGTGGACCGGCTGTCCGACGAAAAGTTTCCGGTGGAGCATCTCGACATCATCGGGTCGGACCTGCGACTGGTCGAGCATGTGACCGGCAGACTGACCACCAGCCGCGCAGCCGCGGCCGGCGCCGCCGGCGGAGCCTGGTTCGGGCTGTTGATCGGCCTGCTGGTGGGGCTCTTCGCGGAGGGCGCGGTCTGGCTCGGCCTCATTCTCGGAGGGGTGCTCTTCGGTGCCCTCTGGGGCGCCGTTCTGGGCTGGGCCGGACATGCGGCCACCGGCGGACGCAGGGACTTCTCCTCCACCCGCGCGCTGGCCGCGTCACGCTACGACCTCGTCGCGCGGGGCGGTCACACCGAACAAGCGCGGGTCATCCTCCAGCGTGAGGGAACGGGCGGGACCCCGTAACGGCGGAGCCGCCGTCGGCCCTGCCAAGGACGCTCCGTACGGCTTCCCGTCCCGGCGGTGCGCGCCGCCGGGACGGGCAGCCGTACGCGGCTGTGGCCCGGGACGATGCGGCCACCGCCCACTGGGGGGCGAGGGGCCACGTGGACGGGCCGCCGGGCGGTCCGCCGGGCCGGAAGGACAAGTGCCGTGCGCCGCACGGGCACAGCGGACGGGCTCGCCTCGTCGTACGCCGCCCGCCGTGGCGGATCACGCGGCGCGGCGTACGCAGGCCACCACCTCGGCCAGTCGCTCCGAGGGGATGCGCACGCGGCCCCGGCGTGATCGGATCACCGGCATGGACGAAAGGCCCGCACCGGGGACGGAGCGCCGCGCCGCCCGGACCGTCGCGAGACACGCCAACGGCGACGCCGACCTGGCTCGCCTCCTCGACATGCTCGACCTTCCCCTCTCCACAAGGCGTCGCCATGACACGGACAGAACCGGCGGACCGCCCCTGCCCGGCTGCCGAGGAACGGCGACCCCATAGGGCACCGGCCGCGCGGGCGCGCCGCGCTCTTCCAGGGATGGCTCAGGCCGCCCAGGGGGAAGCAGCCGAACGTCGACGCAGGACCGTGGAGACGACGCCCTTCCCCCTATGGGGCGAGCGCCGATCCACAGGTCGTCCCGGCAATCGCCCCGCGAACGCGCCGTCGCATGCAGCGATGACGGGCGAGGCGGATCCTGTGGCGCAGGAGGGTTCCGATGGCGCAGAGGCACGGGGCGACCTACCGGATGATCACCGGCCTGCCGGACGGCAGCCGCGTCATGACGCTGCAACAGCCCACGTGTGTGTCGACGTACGTGGCGGCGGGCGGCCTGCAGGACGTGCTGATCCACCTCTGCGGCGTACAGCAGCACGTACTCCGGCCACTCACCGGTGTCGGACCGGCGGCCGGGCGTGCGTGAGGATTTGTCTCGGGCGCGTGACTGGCGGTCGTCGCGGGCTCAGCCCAGTCGTCGACGCGGTCACCGCTTCGACGACGAGAACTCACGGTCACCACCGCATCGTCCATCTGGCGCCTTCACCGCCCGCAGGCGTTCGCCTGTACAGCCAAAATGTCGGCGCCGTATCCATCGAAGAACCTCGAAGAACCTCGAAGAGCTACGAAGGGTCTACTGGAAGCGCCATCGCTCGAAAAGGTGGAGGCTTTGACCGGTGTCCTATCGCATTGAGCTTGTCTGTGGATCTTGTGTCGAGCTGCGGGGCTGCCACGTCGAGTGAAAACGCGCGGCTCGGGATTCTCAGTGAATCTGGCTTCTGCGGAATCCAGGCGATGCGAGCCGAGTCCTCACAGGACCGCCAGGAGGAACCTCTGGCCTGGTCGTGGCGCAACGTAGGCTCATGGGCTGTGAGCCAACTGGATGAGGTCGAGAAGACGCGCTATCTGGTCCTTCATGACTATGGCATGGGAGGTCTGTGGTGGTGGGTGTGGGCGGGCTCTGCCGAGGAGATCGTCAGTGCCTGCGCCGAAGTTGAGGTGATCACGAACCCGGACGCCGTGGGACGTGCCGAGACGTGGGACTTGGAGGAGGTCCACCTTGACGCTCCGGATCCGAATCCACTGTCCAGCTTCCGCGCGCAGAGGGATGCCCAGCGCGGTCAGCCCGGATTCGCCGTCCTGGTGGGACGGGACCGTGTCTACTTGCGCTGGCCGGAGTTCGAGGAGGGCGAGGTCTTCTTGATGGAGCTCGGGCCGGACGGACGGCGGTTGCGCCAGGTCGAGATCGGCCCCGACGGTGGTGCGGTCAAGACGAACGTCGACGACTGGCCGTTCAACCCGCCGTTCGATCTTCATGATCCGCAGTATTTGGCCATGGAGATCGACCGTGATGACTTCGAGGCGGCATGGCAGCGAGTTCATCGAGAGCCCGCTGGTTGATCAGTCGGGTGCCCCGGCTGCGTGAGGTCGGCAGAATCGTTGGTAGAGCGGGTCCTGGGCACCAAGGGTGGTGTAGATCCGGGCGAATCGCTGGCTCAGTTCGGTCGTCGTCGCCAGGTAGAGCTCTTTGGGATCGAGGGTGGTCGTCGGCGGGTCCAGGATCAGGTGAGTCAGCACGACGATCTCGGGGAATGCCGCGAGGTGGATGCGCTCCTCGGCCGAGATCTTCTTGCTGGCGGACTGTGCTTCGACTCGGTCAAGGCGATCGGTCCACTCTTTCCCGAGATCGATCGGCATTCCGGAGTGGGACCAGTCCTCGACGATTCGCCGTGCCAAGTCGAGGGCTGCTCTCATCTGCCGGTGCCGGCGGGCGAGCCGGTCGAGCCGACGCTGGGCCTGAACGACTTCCGGCAAGCGAGTGAGCGGGACGTCGTGGGTGGAACGGGTCCACAGCTGATGCCGAGGGCAGAGATGGACATGGGCGGGCGTGAGGGTGATGGCCAGGGAAGCGGTGGGGCTGCGGCGGGCTGTGCAGCAGTGGCAGGGGCGGCCGGGCAGCTGTTCCGTTCGCGGCCCGGGGCCGTGCGGGCTGAGGAAGTCGGCGAGCGCGGGCAGGGCCCTGGCGAGTTGAGGCGTCGGGCGCCCGGAGAGTGTGGCCAGACGGTCGGGTGAGTGGGGATTCCAGCCTGTGGTGGTGTTGCTGAGCGGGGAGAACTCCGGCGGCAGCGGGCCCAGGAGGCGGGCAAGGAAGCCCGCGGGACGGTTGTTGGCGACGGCCAGGCGGTGGAGATAGGACCCGGGGGTCTCGTTATGGAAGGGACCGAGGGGGATGGGCAGCTGGCGGAGTTGGTCAGGCTGCGTCGGCATCCGGCCTCCGGCGGCGTGGCCGCCGCTTGCGGCGGTGTTCCTGGTGAGCGTCCTCGGCGGTCTGGTCGACCTCGATGGTCTCCAGCGTCTTGCGGGTGATGGCCTCGCTGCCGTTGATGATGGCCTCAAGGGCGGCACCGCGGACGAGCTGGGAGAGGCTACCGATCGCGCCGTCGGTGCGTTCGTGGAGGTAGCCATCGAGTTTGACCAGGCTGCCGGGCTTGTGCCGGTGGAGTCGTAGGGCTTCTTCGAGCGAGGCGATCAGGTTCCGCCAGTTCTGCCGCTGCGCAGTGGTGCCGTAGGCGAACGGTTCGGTGTCGGTGACGGTGTATCGGCCGGCGATCTGCTGTCCCCGGACCCCGCTGAACAGGCCGCTCGCGGCGACGTCGATGCCGGCGAGTACGAAGGTGGCGGGGATCCGCTCGGACAGGTACTTGAGCTGGTCCGAGGCTTCGGCTCCGGCCTGGGTGGCGAGGTTGAGGTTGTGGATCTCGTCGACGAGCGCGAGCTCGACGCGCATTTTGATCAACAGGTCGCAGACGGCGTTGGTGATGGAGGTCTGGGTCTCTTGCCGGACGACCGGGAGGCCCAGGAACCGGGCGAACTCGATGGCGAGCATCTTCGGGGTGGCCCGGGGCGGGACGGTGACGTAGACGACCGGCAGCCGTCCCGCGGCGGCCGGGCCGAGCCGCCTGCGGACCAGGAGTTCATGGTTGCGTCCGAGCTGGGCGATGGCAGTCGTCTTGCCGGTCCCCGCCTGGCCGGTGACGATCAGCCCGCGGCGGCCCGAGATCTGGTGCCGGTTGAGCAAAACCAGACGCCGTCCGGTGGTGAACACGTTGCGGACGGTGGGGGTGGCCACGATCACGAGCCGGGAGTGGTAGTCCAGCCGGGGCTCGTTGTAGGCGAGTCTCTTCTCCTCGGTCAGCGCCTTGAAGGCCCGGGGCGAGAGCATCGGCGGGCAGTCCGGGGCGTCGTCGACGAACTGCCTCCAGCCGTCCTTAGTGGTCAGCGGGTTGTGCTCGTCATCATGGGCGTCGGGCGGAGTCACCACAGAGGACGTCCTTCCTCTTCCAGCGGATTGAAGACGCCGAACGGGGTGACCGGAACCTCCTCCAGCCCTCCGCTCTCGCTGCCGTCCGCATCGGCGGATTCGGCGGGCGGCAGTGCGGGCCGTGCGGGGGCCTCAAGGGCGGCCCGGGTGCGGGCCATGACCTGCTCCGATCCGGCCGGCGGCTTCGCCGACCTGCGCAGCAGCTTGGCCAGGACCTGGGCGATGGCGTTTTCGCTGGTGTCGTCGCGGCCCTGGTCGGCGAGAAGCTGGCGTGTGTGGCGCCAGGTGAAGTCGGCGAACGGGGTCCGGACCATGGGCAGATGGGTCCACGGGACTTCGATCCAGCGTCGGCTGTCGCTTCGCCGTACCCAGACGCGGGAGACGTCGTAGGGGTCGTAGTGGACCTCCCACAAATTCTGCTTGCCCGTCACCCCGGACGGCTGCCTCCGTAGCCGGTTGAGCTCGGGGCTGTCGTAGGTGCGGTAGTTGACCTTGATGCCGTAGTCGTTGACGGCCCTCCAGACTGCGGGCAGCAGTTCGATGTAGTCCTCCGCCGACAGAGCGACGGGCAAGTATCCGGCGCGGGCGACGGCGATGGCGTACGACTCGTTCGGTGACAGCGTTCGCCCCGCCATATAGGGGTTGCGCAGGCCCTCGTGCGGACGCTGCTGCCAGCAGATGATCCACTCGTCCAGAAGGTCCTGGAGCTGGGCGAGGGTCCAGACCGCCTCGGAGGCCGGATCGCTGCCGCGACGGGTGACATCGGAGTCGGTGTAGCCCGCGACGTACTGACAGAACAGCGAGTTGATCGACGCGAACGTCCTCTCCACGATCGCCTTGTCCGTCGGGGTCCTGGGCCGGGCAGGCTGCAGGGAGATCCCCAGCAGCGAGCAGGCGGAGGAGAACGTGTCGGAGACGAACACCTTGCCGTGGTCGATCACGATGGTGTCCGGGACGATGATCGGCCTGGCTGCGGCGTTCTCCAACCGCGCGTCCACCGCCATGAGCCGCTGGTGCGGCAGGATCGAGCCCGCCATCGCCAGGGCCTGGTCCCAGCCCGGCCGCATCGGCTCGGGAACCAGCATCCTCGCCAGCAGCACCGCGGCATCGACGCCCTTCGTGCCCGCGGGCCTGAGCAGGGCCGCGCAGATCGTGCGCGTCGTGACATCGACCGCGATCGTCAGTTCCGGGCGAGCCACGACCCCGTCGTCCAACACCACCATCACGTCCAGCCGCGTGGAATCGATCTGCACGATCTCCCCGGGGCGGGCGGCCATGGACGGGGTGAACGGCCCCACGGGCCGAAGAGCCCGCTGGCGGCGGACCGTCGCCGACCCGAAGAACTCGTTGTTCTTGGCGAGGCTGTTCACCAACCGGTAGAAGGTCGCCCTCGTCGGCAGGAGCTTCACCGCTTCCTCGCCGTACTTCGCGGCGAGAATCTGCTCGGCCTGAAACATGAGCCGCTTGCGGTCGCCCGTAGAAAGGTCCGTCTGCCCGGCCAGTGCCTCGGTGACCGCCTCGACGACACGCTCGTCCGTCCTTCCGGTTCCGGGAATCGGGGCCGGCGGTTTCCGGGACCGGCCGTCGACCAGTCCCCACAACCCCTCGGCCTCGTAGCGCTGCCGCATCCGCAGAAAGGTCCGCCTGCTGATCTGCTGCCCGCCAGCCGCCAGCTCGGCAACCTTCGCAGCCTCTCGCTCCATCAGGTTCCGCCAGGCCGGGTCGTACTCAGGCCGAGGGGCCGTGCCCTCCGGAGCGTCCGGGGGCAGCCCGGTGAGCACTTCCACCACGTGCTGTTCCCAGAACCGGACCTGCTCGGCGGCCGCTGGCGGCAACGCGTCGACCAGCGCGAACGGCGGCAGGACGCTTTCCGGGACCGCCTCCGGCCCCCGGTTCAGCACCTCAAAGTCAGCGGCCGCCATCACGTAGCCGGCGGCCATGACACTAGGGTCGCCCTCGTCGCTGAGCAGTCGCAAGGCCGTTCCCTCCAGCCCGATGACCTGCTGGTTCCGGCCCTCGAACCGGATCCGGTCCCCGACCCGCAGAACCCCACGCGGTGCCAGCTCAGCCATGACCCACCGCCTCGCAACCGACCCAAGACCCGTCTCCCAGCAGCACCGCCTGGTCAAGGCGCAGGTCACCGCACCACAGCAGGTGGTAAAGCGTCGGCAGGACGGACAGGGGATCGCCCACTGCCGCGGCGCCGTCCATGAGCAGCCGCGGCTCGTCGAAGGCGTCCAAAAGCCGTTTCGCAACGTCGCCGATCCGGTTGCGCGGATGGCGATAGCCAGACAGCCAGCGGACGTTCGCCATCTCCACCGGATCGGGTTCGTGCACCAGCGTGTAGGACCAGCAGCCCATCTCTCGGCACATCGCTTCAGTCGCCGAGAACTTCACCGCGTCCTCTGGGCCGACCCGGTCCGCCGGCCGGACATCGACGACCAGGCCGGAGCCGTCCTCCAGGCGTGCGAAGTAGTCCGGCGTATGCGAGATCCGGCGCGTCGCCCCGGGCCATGTCACCCGGAAAGGCTGCGAGGACAGCCCCACCACCCTCCGGTCGTGATCGAGGAGTATGGCCCGGTCCCGCTCCAGCCACGACTCGAACCCCACCAGCGACTCCGTCGTCGCCGCCCAGTACCAGCCCGTGAAGTGCCGCTGCCCGCGGTACGACGTGAACCGCCGCACCGGGAGCACCGACTCGAACGGAACCCGGGACACCGCCTCCAGCACGGACTTCCGCAGCCCGCCGCCCTCACCCTCAGCCCACTCGACATCGACCAGACCCAGATCCATCGCCACCCCCGCCTCCGCGTACCTGCCGCAGCGACCGTGACAGGTACAGCGGGAACCGGACCAGAGAAATGAGATCAAACCCCACGTACGGGGCAAACATCGTCGCTCACCACACGGCGCGGTGAGAATCCGACAGCGCAAACGAGAAGCACTGAGAATCCGACAGCCTCAGTGCGACAGGACAACCGGGCGGCCTCACAATGGCGGCATAGGTGCCACCGATGTGCCATCACGGATGAGACCGTGCCACGAGATGCGGGACCCTGAAAACCACACTCTGGGCAGTCACGGAGGTTCCACATGCCCCGTCCCATCTGGAGCGGCGCCATTTCCTTCGGCCTGGTCACGATCCCGGTCAAGGTCGTGCCTGCAACGGAGAACCACAACATCTCCTTCCGGCAGGTCCATCTTGAGGACATGGGCCGGGTGCGTTACCGCAAGGTCTGCGAGCTGGACGGGAAGCAACTCTCCGACGACGAGATCACCCGCGGGTACGAGGTCTCCAGCGACACACTGGTGCCGGTCACGGACGAGGACCTGGAGGGATTGCCGCTGCCCACGGCGAAGGTGATCGAGATCGTGGCGTTCGTGCCGGCGGAGTCGATCGACCCGGTGCGGATCGGGGACTCGTACTACCTGGAGGGCGGCGGCGAGGTCGCCGCCAAGCCCTACAAGCTGCTGCGGCAGGCGCTGCAGCGGTCGTCGAAGGTCGCCGTGGCGAAGTTCGCGCTCCGAGGCCGCGAGCGCCTCGGACTGCTGCGGGTCAAGGGAAACGCCCTGGTTCTGCATTCGATGCACTGGCCGGACGAGGTCCGCTCGCCCGCCTCGCTGGCGCCGCCGGCCGTGGAGATCGACGATTCGGAGGTCGACGGGGCACTGGCGCTCATGGACGCGATGGGAGAGGCGGACATCTCCCACTACACGGACCACTACCGCGAGGCGCTCCAGGAAGTGATCGCCGCAAAGGCCGAAGGCAAGCAGCCGCCGGTTGCCGCGGAGGAGGCGGAGCCGGGCGGCCGGGTCGTCGACCTCATGGCCGCGCTCAACGCCTCCGTCGCGCAGGCCCGTGAGGCCCGCGGCGAGGACGAGCGCGCCACGGTGCACGGGATGCCGAAGCCGAAGAAGTCCGCCAAGAAGGCACCCGCGAAGAAGACCACGGCCAAGACCACGGCCAAGACGACTGCCGCCAAGAAGGCCGCTGACAAGAAGGCGACCGCTCGCCGGGATCCGCGCGCCTCCTAGCAGGGGGCGGGCCCGGCACCCGCGACCGGAGGCTGTTGCCGGCCGGGGCCGGCGCGGCCGGCGAACGGACGGTTCCGCCTGACCCGGGCGACCTGTCGCCCGGGTCGCTGTCAGCGACGGTCAAGCCCGCCGGCGGATGCGGATCGTCGGACGAATTCGGCGCGGGCGGCGTCGCGGCGCCGCAGGGGAGATGCGAGTGCCCGGCCCACCCCGCAAAGGAGGTCCGGGCACCTGGGTGGCGCTCGGGGATCGCAAGATGGGCGGCAGGGCGTTTCCCGGGGCGGCGGCGTCGAGGAAGCCGGCGCCGAGGTGCATGCAGAGGACCCGGCTGTTCACCCACTGCGGACGGCGGCCATCGCCGGAACCGTCGTCACCGCGCCGCCGAGGAGGAAGGTGGCACCGGCTGCCGCTGAACGCTCAGCTGATCGATCGGCAAACCGGCTCCATGCGGCATGGTTCACGGCACATGTCGATCCGAGTGTGCAGACGGACGCCGGACGGGTCGGGTCTCGCGGCGGCCGGGACGGGAGAGAGCGGACGTGCCGGTCCGGCTGCCCAGGTAGTGACCTGAGGCGAGTAGTGACCCGAGCTGCCTGACCGGCAGCTCCGAGGGGCGGCCCTTCCGGGCCTCACGGCAAAGCGATCGTTCAGGTAGCAGAACAACGAGCTTGAAGCACTGTTAGAAAGCGCTTGTGCGAATCATTGACAGGTCCACGCCTCGGCGCCACTCTGGGTCCCACGATCAGCAGGTCTGTCCGAAGGTACGGTTGAACCGGTTAGTGGATTGACTGACCGTCAGGGGCGGCGTGGCTTCTTCTATGTTCGCGTACAGGAACAGTGGTCCGTATGTAGAACCATCTCCGAATCGGTCCTTCTCGCACCGCCCGGCCCCGGAACGACCACGGCACGCGGCAGACAACCCGGCATCCAAGACGAAAGGCGAGGCGAGAATGAAACATCCAGTCGCACTACGACTCTCCGCGGCACTGGCCACGGGGGCCCTCGCGGTCGCGGCCTGCGTGGCTCTGGCGATGCCCGAGGCATCGGCAGCGACCGGCGGCGCCACCGGCTACGCCACCCAGAACGGCGGGACCACCGGCGGTGCGGGCGGCCAGACGGTACGTGCCACCACGGGAACCGCGATCCACGCGGCCCTGTGCAACCGGGCCGACAGCGGCACCCCGATCACCATCCAGGTCGAGGGTGTCATCAACCACGGCAACACCGGCAAGGTGTCGGGTGACAGTTGCAACACCGCCGACGGCGTGATCGAGCTCAAGCAGATCAGCAACGTCACGATCGTCGGCGTCGGCGGCGGAGCCGTCTTCGACCAGGTGGGTATCCACATCCGCGAGGCCCGCAACATCATCATCCAGAACGTGACCGTCCGGAACGTAAAGAAGTCGGGCTCGCCCACGTCCAACGGCGGCGATGCCATCGGCATGGAGAGTGGCGTCCGCAACGTCTGGGTCGACCACACCACGCTGGAGGCGTCGGGCGGCGAGTCGGAAGGCTACGACGGCCTCTTCGACATGAAGAACGACACTCGGTACGTGACCCTGTCCTACAGCGTTCTGCGCAACTCCGGCCGCGGTGGCCTCGTCGGATCCAGCGAGAGTGACCTCTCGAACGGCTTCGTCACGTACCACCACAACCTGTACGAGAACATCGACTCCCGAGCGCCCCTGCTGCGCGGCGGCGTCGCCCACATGTACAACAACCACTACAAGAGCCTCAACGAATCCGGCATCAACTCCCGCGCCGGCGCCCGCGCCAAGGTGGACAACAACTACTTCGAGGATTCCAAGGACGTCCTCGGCACCTTCTACACCGACGCGGCCGGCTACTGGCAGGTCGGCGGCAACATCTACGACAACGTGACCTGGTCCAGCCCCGGCAGCGACAACAACCCCGCCGGCCCCGACCCGAAGTCCAACACCACCGTCGGTATCCCGTACTCCTACAGCCTCGACGCGGCCGGCTGCGTGCCGGGCGTTGTCGGCCAGACGGCGGGCGCCGACAAGGGGCTGCGGGTGTCGGACGGCAACTGCTCGCCGCAGACGCCTGCACCGACCACGCCCGCCCCCACCCCGACGACCCCCGCGCCGGACCCCACGACCCCAGGCCCCGCTCCGACACAGCCCGACGGGACCAACCTGAGCATCGGGGCCGGCTCCGACGGCAGCAGCAAGGCCGACGGGACGAGCTACGGCAACGTCCGCGACGCAGACATGAGCACCTACTGGTCGCCCGCCGGCTCCACCGGCTCCGTCTCGATCAAGTGGGGCTCCGCCACCGCCGTTTCCACGGTCAACGTCCGGGAGGCGTCGGGCTCCGTGGGCAGCATCAGGTCCTGGAAGGTCATCGACCACGACACCGGTGCCGTACTGACCTCCGGCAGCGGTGCGGGCCTCATCACTTTCCCCCGGACCTCACTGCGGAAGATCACCTTCGAGATCACCGGCTCGACGGGTACGCCGCGGATCGCGGAGTTCGAGACCTACGCCGATTGACCACCTCACCCCCATGAAAGAGGGCGATGCTCGCCCCGTGCTCGTGGTGAACGTTCGGGCTCGAAACGGATTGCTGCCCACGGGCCGGCGGCCCCGGGGGAGGAGGGCGACGTCCGGCCCGCCGTGGTGACGCGGGGGACCGGACATCGCCCCTTCTTGGGGGCCGCCGGCCCGGAGTGACGGGCGCGTGCAGTATCAACCAGGAGCACCGCCCTCGGCCGCCCCGCTCCATTGGTGCCGACGCACGGGCCGCACGGGCCCGGCCGGTTTCGTCGAGCGCCTGACCCCCGCCATCCCGTGCGCCTGACCTCGCCGTTCGTCCCCTCGCCGTCCCGGTCGCCCTGCGAGTGGCCGACCGGGACATCGGACGTCGGGCGTCGCGCATCTGCTCAGCCGAGGTCGAAACGATCGAGGTTCATCACCTTGTCCCACGCCGCCACGAAGTCACGCACGAACTTCCCACCCGCGTCCTGGCACGCGTACACCTCCGAGACGGCGCGTAGCTGGGAGTTCGAACCGAAGACGAGGTCGACGGCGGTGGCGGTCCACTTGAGGTCGCCCGTGGCGCGATCCCGGCCTTCGAACACGTTCTCGGTCGAGGATGACGCCTTCCACTCGATGCCCATGTCGAGCAGGTTGGTGAAGAAGTCGTTGGTCAACGTCTCCGGCCGGGAGGTGAGGACGCCGTGCGGGGACCCCTGGAAGCCGGTGCCCAGGGCCCGCATGCCGCCGATCAGCACCGTCATCTCGGGAGCGGTCAGGGTCAGCAGATTGGCGCGGTCCAGCAGAAGAGTCTCCGGCGACAACTTCTCTCCTGCCCGCAGGTAGTTGCGGAACCCGTCCGCCTTGGGTTCGAGCACGCCGAACGACTCCACGTCGGTCTGCTCCTGCGAAGCGTCCGTGCGCCCCGGCGCGAACGGGACCGCGACGTCGTGCCCGGCGTTTCCCGCGGCCCGTTCGACGGCTGCGCATCCGCCCAGGACGATCAGGTCGGCGAGCGAAACCCTCTTTCCGCCGGCCTGCGAGCGGTTGAAGTCCTCGCGGATCTGCTCGAGCGTCTGCAGTACCTCGGTCACCTCGGGCAGGTTGTTCACCTCCCAGCCCCGCTGCGGCGCGAGTCGAATGCGTGCGCCGTTGGCCCCGCCGCGCTTGTCGGTGCCGCGGAACGTTGCCGCCGACGCCCAGGCCGTGGTGACCAACTGGGAGACGGACAGGCCGGAGGCGAGGATCCTGTCCTTGAGGGCCGTGATCTCCTCGTCGGCGACCAACTCGTGGTCGACTCCGGGAACCGGGTCCTGCCACAGTTGCGGCTCGGGAATCCAGGGGCCGAGGTAACGCGAGAGGGGTCCCATGTCGCGGTGCAACAGCTTGTACCACGCCTTGGCGAACGCTTCCGCGAGACTGTCCGGGTTCTCGTGGAAGCGCTTCGTGATCGGTCCGTAGACCGGATCGAGCTTCAGCGCGAGATCCGTCGTCAGCATCATGGGAGCGTGCCTCTTCGACGGATCGTGGGCATCCGGGACCGTCTCCCGGGCCGACGGATCCGTGGGGGTCCACTGCTGCGCACCGGCGGGGCTCGTCGTCAGCTCCCAGTCGTACCTGTACAGGTTGTCCAGGTACCCGTTGTCCCACCTCGTCGGCTCGGACGTCCACGCGCCCTCGAGCCCACTGGTGAGCGCGTCGGCCCCCTTGCCGCTGCCGTACGTGTTCCTCCAGCCGAGCCCCTGCTGCTCGAGGGGGGCGGCCTCGGGTTCCGGACCGATGTACGCGGCGTCGACGGCACCATGGCACTTGCCGAACGTGTGGCCGCCGACGATGAGCGCAACCGTCTCCTCGTCGTTCATCGCCATCCGTGCGAACGTCTCACGGATGTCCGCGGCGGCAGCCATCGGATCCGGATTGCCGTTGGGTCCCTCCGGATTGACGTAGATCAGCCCCATCTGCACCGCACCGAAAGGAGCGGCGAGTTCCCTGCCGCCGCTGTAGCGCTCATCGCCGAGCCATGCGTCTTCCGGTCCCCAGAAGATTTCCTCCGGCTCCCAGATGTCCTCCCGCCCGAAGCCGAATCCGAACGTCTTGAATCCCATCGATTCCATGGCGCAGTTCCCGGCGAAGACCAGAAGGTCGGCCCAGGAGATCTTCCGGCCGTACTTCTGCTTGACCGGCCACAGCAGACGGCGCGCCTTGTCGAGACTCGCGTTGTCCGGCCAGCTGTTGAGGGGAGCAAAGCGCTGAGCGCCGGATCCGCCACCGCCCCGGCCGTCGGCAATTCGGTATGTTCCCGCGGCGTGCCAGCTCATCCGGATGAAGAGCGGACCGTAATGACCGTAGTCGGCGGGCCACCATTCGTGAGACGTCGTCATCACCTCGAAGACGTCCCGCTTCAGCGCCTCGACATCCAGGGACGCGAACTCTTCCGCGTAGGTGAAACCCTCGTCCATCGGATTGGACCGGGGCGAGTGCTGGTGGAGAACCTGCAGGTCCAACTGATTCGGCCACCAGTCCCTGTTCGTCCTCGGCCGAGTCGGCGTGGGAGTCGGGGAGGGGATTACCGGGTTCTCGCTTTCGCTGCCGGACACGTCCGTCCTTCTTCCTGTCTCGGTTGCTTGCTTCTGCTGACTGCATGCTCTTGACGTCGGTTGATGTGCGGGCGAGCACGGCTACCGCGCCCTTGGCGCGCCATGGAGCCCGCCGGCTCGGCAACGCCTGCCCTCCTGTGCGGTCGGCGCGGGCCGACGACCGGCGAGAACCTTTCCTCACACACGACGCCGATGGCGCCCATGACTGAGCCTGAGCCGGCATTCGTATGGTCGCGCACCGCAGACCGCATCGCTGAGAGAACACGCAAGTCCGTAGCTGTTTGGGGCCCGGTTCATTGCTTGAAGAAGCTTCCGCCCGCGGGGCGTACCAAAAGGGCCGCTGCATTCTGATCATCTGGAGCAATACGCTGAGATGAAAAGCGGAAAATGCGCCCTGCCCCGCTGTGGTCCGAGGTGGACCATGCCGCGAGGGGCACGGGTGTCACCGGCGCGTACATGTCGCCGCCGGCACCGCCCTCTGCCAGGCCGCCAGTTGCCTGATCACCACCGATCGGCGGCGTCCGATCGGACAGGGCGTCCGCGGGCTCGTCGTGGCTGCCGACGGTGAGGTGCAACCCATGAACTGCTGATGCCGGCGATCCGGGGCTGAATCCGCCTCGGGCACGCCAGAAGGCGCCCCCGCGCCGGACTGCCGAGGGACTGTACGGGCTGACGGAACGCGGCTCGTGAGCATGATGCGGCGAGGTGGCGAGCCGGGCGCCGTTCGGCAGTCCGGCCGTGCGGGAGTCAGGTCATGGCTCGGCCCGCCGCGGCGACCAGTGCGTCAGTCGCTGCGATGGCGGCCTCCCGACGGGAGGCGAGCACGTCGCGGCTGGTGGCGTTGCGCAGATTGAACGCCGCCAGGGCAGCCTGCCGAGCCGGCTCGGCAAGGGAGCTTTCCAGAACAGAGACCGCGACGAGTGGGCCGGTCACAGCCGACCGCGTGGCGTGGGAAGCCTTACGGGCAGCCTCGACGGCTTCGTCGCCGGCACCATCCAGGCGCAGGGCTTCGCGATGCCACATGGCCCGGCGATGGTCCCCGAGGGCGGCCACCAATTCGCCCAGCGCCCTGCGCAGCGCTTCTGCCTTCTGGTCGGCGCGGGCAGCAGACTGAGCGATTCGCGTGCTCTTGATCTGCAGCAGCCCTGTGAGCGCGCCCCCGAGCAGTGTGCCGACCACGGCGATGATGCTGGGCCACATCGACAAGTCCTCCTGGGAAAGCGGTGATGAGTCGGATGGGAGCCGACCGGCAGTCCCTCCTTCTTGCCGGGCGAGCAGCTCGGCGTGCATGCCTCCTGTCAGGCGCGACCACGGCCGACTCCTGGTGTCGCGATGGGGGACGCCTTGGAGAGACGTTCGGTTGCCCGCCCGCACCCACCGCCGGGCTCGCGAGCGGCGGGGCGGCGGGGCGGCGGGGAGCCCGGGCGCTGACCTGGTCAGGGGGCCTCCAGAGGTGCGTGCATGCGTGCTCCCTGGATGTCAACCGGATCTCCACAGAGATCACCGACTCCCGGCGCCGGCACCCGGATCGCGCTGAGCCGTGTGATCGAGGCTCCGTGAGTGGCTGCCGTGCCCCGGAGACGGCAGGCTTGCTGTGTGGGTGGTGCGCCGATCGTCGTGCACCGGCCGTCCCCCTCGGGCGGCCGGCGGGTGACGGTGCACCTGCGCGACCGGGACGAGATCCTGGGGACCGCCTTCTCCGATCACGACCTGGTCGTCTTCCTCGAAGCGGCCGGGCTCGACGACGCGGAGACGGTGATCGACGACCCGGCGTGGGTGGAGTGGCGCGGCGGCCGTGCCCACCGGTGGACCGCCGCCTGACTCACCCTGTGCCGAGCTGCACCGCGAGGGTCCGACACCGCTTCCCCTCGCGGGACGACGCGAAGGAGGACGGTTGTGCGTGCGCGGGACCTTGCCGAGGCGTATCCGTACGTGGTCACCGACGACAGCGCGATGGACGCGGCCAGGATGCTGGCCGAGCGCTCGCTGCCGGCCCTGCTCGTCCTTGACGCCGATGGGCACCCCTACGCCATCGTGCCCGGCTCTCAGCTCCTGCGGCAGCTCATGCCCCACTACGTCATCGACGCCCCGAGGCTCGCGGCCGTCGTCGACGAGCGAAACGACTCGGATGTGGCCGAACGGCTGGCAGGGCTCACCGCGGCGGAATGGGCGCCTCGGAGTGCGTTCCCGCCGCCGGTCGTCGGGCCCGACGCCCGTCCGATGGAGGTTGCCGCCCTCATGGCCCGGACCCGCAGTCCTCTGGTCGCGGTCATCGAGCGCGACGCCGACGGTGTGCGTCTGCTCGGCACGGTCACCGCTGCCCGGCTCATGGCGCATTTCATCGGAGGGACGTGAACGGGGCCGGCGGTCACGTCGCGCGAGAGACGGGGAGGATGTTCACGACGGGGTCGGTACGGTCGGGGCGCGGGGCGCCACGGTGGCCTCGGGCGGAAATCGGTGGCCTGGTCGAGCGCGTGATCCCCCGGCGGGCGACCGGGCCCTTCCCCCGGGTGGCGCGTTCCGGGGGGTCGGGCATCGCAGGTCCGTTCCGAGACGTACGTGCCGGTCAGGAGAACCATGCGTGGGTCGACAGCTCGGGTCGGACCCCGCGGTTGACCCGGCCGAGGACGACGGCACTGGATATGAGTCCGACGTGGCTGAGAGCCTGTGGGAAGTTGCCGAGGAAAGCTCCGGTGCCGGGATCTATCTCCTCGGAGAGCAGACCGAGGGGGCTGGCGTAGGAGCAGAGGCGCTCGAAAAGCTCTGAAGCCTCGTCGGTGCGGCCCTGCCCTGCCAGATTGTCCACGAGCCAGAAACTGCACAGGACGAAGGCGCCCTCGGGTTGGTCCAGGCCGTCCGGTGACAGCTCCGGAAGGTAGCGGTGGAGCAGACCGCCGCCTGCGTCGAGCCGGCTCGCCATGGCCCGGGTGGTGGCCACCATGCGCGGGTGGTCCGCCGGCACGACCCGCCGCAGGGGGAGGGCGAGCAGTGAGGCGTCGAGACCGCCACCGGGGCCCAGATGCTCGGTGAGCGTGCCGGTGTCGTCGTCCCAGGCTTCACGCAGGATGTGGTCGGTCAGGCGGCTGGCTTCCTTGGCCCAGGTTTCTGCGTCACCGGGCAGGTTCAGGCGGTTGACCAGCCGGGCGGCCCGGTCGAGAGCCACTTGGCACATCGCGGCGGAGTAGGTGAAGGGACGGCCGGCGGTGCGCACCTCCCAGATGCCTCGGTCCGGGGTCCGCCAAGCGTGGCGGGCCTGTTCTGTCAGGACCGACAGGCGCTGCCACAAGCTGCTGCCGAGCCGCCCGCCTGTCGCCGTCCACTGGAACGCGCAGTCGAGGATCTCCCCGTACACGTCGTGCTGGATCTGTTCGGCAGCGGCGTTTCCCCAGCGCACCGGGGCCGATGAGCGGTAGCCCGCCAACTGCTCGTCGACGGTCTCGGGCTGGGGCAGACGACCGTCGACGTCGTAGAGGACCCGCGGTCGGTCGCTCCACTGTGCCGTGGTGAGGGCCCAGTGGAGGAAGCCGCCGGCCTCCATGGGCAGTCCGATGCGTCGTAGCGCGAAGACCGCGTACGCGGCGTCTCGAATCCAGGTGTAGCGGTAGTCCCAGTTTCGGCTGCCTCCGATGCGTTCCGGCAGGGACGAGGTGGGGGCAGCGATCATGGCGCCGTTCTCGAGGTGGTCCAAGAGCTTGAGAGTGATCGCTGAGCGCCGTACCAGCTCGGCCCGGGGCACGTCGCGGACCACATGCGCCGACCAGTGCCGCCATGCCCGGGCGGTGTCCTCGAGTGCCGTGTCGACCTCTTCGACGGACGTTGGCACAGGTCCGTCCCAGCTGAGCGTCAGTGCCAGCTTCTCTCCGGAGTGCATCGGCAGTGTGCAGTCGCATCCGGGCAAGGGGCGCGACGACCCCAGACGGAGGGAGATGCCTTGATGTGGGCAGTCGAGGTGCCAACCGTCGGACTGCCGCTCGGTGCGGACGTCGCCCCGTGGCCGGAGGAGCACGCGCAGGTCGACGCTGCCGGCGATTACGTGCACGCGTCTGGCCAGGGCCCCGACCCCTGCCGGGTCATCCTCTGTGAGGACGGCACCCGGCCGAAGCAGGAACGCGTCCGTCACCTCCACCACGCCGGTGGGCGTCTGGATCCGGGTGACAAGCACAGCGGTGTCGTCCATGTACCACTGGCGGCTGCTGTGCAGGTCCTTCGGAGCGATCAGGAACTGCCCGCCGCGGCGGTGGTCCAGCAGGCCGCAGAACACAGGCGCGGAGTCGAAACGGGGCACGCACATGAAGTCGACGGCGCCGTCCCGCCCCACAAGGGCGGAGCCTCGGCCGTCCCCGAGCAGTCCGTGATCCTCGATCGGCAGGTAACCGTCACGTTGCTCCAAGCGCTTGAGACCGTTGCTGTCCATTACGTTCTCCTGCCGGTACGTTCTCCTGCCGGCCCGTGCCTGTGGCCGACGAGTCATGGAGCGGCTCCGTCAGCCGCTGCCGGGACGACCGGCCCGTTGCCCGATGATCCATGCGCCTACGAACAGCCAGATTCCCACCAGCAGAACCAGTGTGCTGACGAGCGAAGCCGTGGGCCGCCCGTGAGCCGCCTCGGCTGATCCGCGGCCGGATCGTGGGTGGTGGAACGCCTGTAGGGAGTCATGCTCACCTCCTTGCAGTGGGAGGGCGGGGCGGCAGCGCCGGCGGCCCGCGGAGACATGCGGTCGCACCCGGCTCGGAACCGCACGTCACGCCCCTTCTCCCTCTTCGCAGCCCCCGGCTCGCAGTGTGGGCGTGACGTCGTCGTGTGCCTATGGAGTTACCCCTTCCGCCCATGTGAAACGGCGGACACCCGGGCGCACACAGACCCACCAGGGCGTCAGCCTCCCCAGCGACTCGACCGGCCGAGGCGTCGCCGGTCCGCCGGAGACCATGCAGAGCCGTCACGATCACCGGCGCCCGGGAGCGGTAGGCGTCGAGACCGCAGAAGGTCTCGGCTGCCGCGTGGAGCACCCGTGCCGAAGCCCGTGCACGCCGCCCGACGGTGACGCCGCCCCGTGCCGTCCGGCGCAGGGCGGCGTCACCGCAGCACCGCGGTGGCAGCGTCCCCGGAGCCGCCGTGCTCCGTCGAACCGCTGTCCCACGTCACGGTGCCCGGTGGCAGCGCGCGTGTCGACGAGTCCGGCGACGCCCGCGTAGCACCGCAAAGGGAAACGGGAGGCAGCCGTCCGGTTCGGTCGTGCGAGGCCGTACCGGCCCGCTGCGAGGACGGCGGCACAGTCGGGGACCGCGGGGAGTGCCGGATTCGTCTAGGAGGATTCGTATCGAATGTCGCGTATCGGGTGCTTCGTTCGCGAAAGGATGGCACACCACGATGTGAGAGGAAGTGACGCTTATGTCGTATTCGCAGCACTCCAGCGACATCGGCGGCCACCCGGAACTGGCGGAGATGTGGGACAGGCTGGAACGGACCGCGTCGAGCGGGAAGGCCGTCGTCGTCGAAGGGCTCATCCTGCTGGCGGGCCTCTACGCCGCGATATCGCCCTGGGTGGTGCACTTCTCCGGCACCGAGGCCGGCCTCACCATCAACAACCTGGTCGTGGGCCTCGCCGTCGCGGCCATCGGCCTCGGCCTGGCGCTCGCCCCGGACCGGATGTTCCGGCTGACATGGGCGTCGGTGCCTCTGGGTATCTGGCTCATCATCTCCCCGTGGGTGGCGACCGCAGCTCACAGTGCGGGAGCCGGGATCATCTGGAACAACGTCGTGACGGGAGCGGTCATCTGCGTGCTGGGACTCGCGGCCGCGGGGATGACGATCGGAGTCACCCGTCAGTCGTCCCGCTGACCCGGCCGCCTCCGCACCGGGCCGTGCCCCGCCGCCGGAAGCAGGTGGCGGGGTGGGGCCCGACCGGACCCGTCCGCCGCAGGCCGACGCAAGGCCGTCGTCAACCGCACCCCCGGGTGCCGGCGGGGGACGTCAGGGATCAGACGTCGCGCCGGTGGACGCGGGCTTCCCAGGGGCGCAGGATGTGCGTGCCCTTGAGAGAGGTGGTGGCGGGGACGTTGGCGATGAGCATCTCGCCGTGCTCCCAGCCGTCGGGCAGGCCGACGGGGAGGTCGGCCGCGCTGAAGTTGGCGAGGACGAGCAGCTCGGTGCCGGAGGCCGGGTCGCGGCGGGTGAAGGCGTAGAGCCGCTGGTGCCCGGGGTGGAGCAGGTGGAAGTCGCCGTGGGTGAGGGCGGGTTCGGTGTGCCGCAGGGCGATGAGGCGACGGTAGTAGTGGAAGACCGAGTCGGGGTCGGCGAGCTGGGCCTTGGCGTTGACGTGGCGGTGGTCGGGGTTCACCGCGATCCAGGGCGTACCTGCGGTGAACCCGGCGTGCCGCGTGGCGTCCCACTGCATGGGGGTGCGTGCGTTGTCGCGGCTGCGGCGACGCAGGGCGGCCAGGATCTGCTCCTCGTCGACGCCGAGAGCCGTCTGGTCGCGGTGGTGGTTGAGCGACTCGATGTCCCGGAAGTCGTCGATGGAGGTGAACGGGGCGTTGGCCATGCCGAGTTCCTCGCCCTGGTAGACGTAGGGCGTGCCCCGGTGCAGGTGGAGCACGGTGGCCAGTAGTTTGGCGGAGCGGTCGCGGTAGGCGGGGCTGTCGTCGCCGAAGCGGGAGACCACGCGCGGCTGGTCGTGGTTGTTCCAGTACAGGCTGTTCCAGCCCGTGTCGCCGAGGCCGGCCTGCCACCGTCCGAGGCTGGCCTTGAGATCGGTCAGCTTCAGCGGCCGGACGTCGAACTTCCCTCCGGGTCCCTGGTCGAGGCCGACGTGCTCGAACTGGAAGACCATGTCGATCTCGCGGCGGGCGGGGTCGGTGAAGAGCCTGGCGTCCTCGACGGTGACTCCGGGCATCTCGCCGACGGTCAGCAGCTTGCGCGGGCGGTTCTCGAAGACTTCCCGGTGCATCTCGGCGAGGTACTCGTGGACGCGGGGGCCGCAGATGTAGTGAGGGCTGCCGTCCCCGTAGCGGCTGCCCTCGTGCACCGCTCCGTCGGGCAGCCCGGGGGTCTTGGACAGGAGGTTGATGACGTCCATGCGGAAACCGTCGACCCCGCGGTCCAGCCACCAGCGCATCATGGTGTGGACGGCCTGCCGGACAGCCGGGTTCTCCCAGTTGAGGTCCGGCTGCTTGGGGGAGAACAGGTGCAGGTAGTACTCGCCGCTCGCCTCGTCGTACGCCCACGCGGGGCCGGAGAAGAAGGAGCCCCAGTTGTTGGGTTCCGCACCGGGTGTCCCCGGTTCCATACCGTCGCGGGCGGAGCGCCAGATGTACCAGTCACGCAGCGGCCCGCCCGGGCCGCCGTCGCGGGAGGCGATGAACCAGGGGTGCTCGTCGGAGGTGTGATTGACGACGAGGTCCATGACGAGTTTCATGCCACGGTCATGAACCGCAGCCAGCAGGCGGTCGAAGTCGGCCAGAGTGCCGAACAGCGGGTCGATGTCCTGGTAGTCGCTGATGTCGTAGCCGTTGTCGTCGTGCGGGGACGGGTAGACGGGCGAGAGCCACAGGACGTCGACACCCAGTTCGCAGAGGTAGTCGAGGTGCTCGACGATGCCTTGCAGATCGCCGATGCCGTCCGCGTTCGAGTCGGCGAAGCTGCGCGGATAGATCTGGTAGACCACCGCCTGGCTCCACCAGGAGTCGGCAGGACCGGCTTCGTTCACGGGCACGCCACCACCTCATCCCGTTCGTCCGAGCACTTCGGCGGCAAGGGCGGGGTACTCGGGCCGAAGACCCGGCACGGGGCCGGTCGACCGTTGTGTGGGCCGACGTCTCACCGTCCGGCCCAGCGTATTTCCCTCGGCCCCCCGGGTCGAGCTCAAGCCGCGCCGCCTCGCCTTCGCCAAGGAGCTCGTCGACGGCAGGACGATTTGCACCACGGCGCCCAGCGGCGAGAAGGGGCGGACCGGCCCGTGCTTCAGTCCCGGCCGCGGGCGTGCTTGAACCGGGCGAGGCCGTCCGCGAGGCTGATCAACGGCTCCGGGTAGTCCAGCCGTGCCCGTTCACCATCGGGCAGCCGCCACGGTTCGTGGATCCTCGCAGCAGTGACGGCCCTGAGTTCCGGCACCCATCGGCGCACGTACGCGCCCTGCGGATCGAAGCGCTTGCCCTGGACCACCGGGTTGAGCACGCGATGAGGGCGCGTGTCCGTCCCGGTCCCGGCCACCCACTGCCAGTTCAGCTGATTGTTGACGATGTCCCCGTCCACCAACAGGTCAAGGAAGTGACGCGCACCGACGCGCCAGTCCACGTACAGCGTCTTGGTGAGGAAGCTCGCCGTGAGCAGCCGGGCCCGGTTGTGCATCCACCCCTCATACAGGAGCTGGCGCATCGCCGCGTCCACCACCGGGTAGCCGGTACGCCCCTCCTTCCAGGCGACGATCTCCTCTGCGGCCTCCTCCTCGGAACGCCAGTCGTCGTCGCGTGCGCGGTAGTCGCGCACCGAGGACTCCGGCCGGGCGGCCATCACCTGGTGGTGAAAGTCCCGCCAGCACAGCTGCCGGACGAACGCCTCCGCCCCCGGGCCACCGCGTGCCCGGGCCTTTTGCACGACTTCGACGGGGGAGAGGGTGCCGAAGTGCAGGTAGGGGGAAAGCCGCGACGTCGCGTCGCCGGCCAGGTCGTCGTGCCGGTCCTCGTAGGCGGCTTGTCCGCCTCGCCCCCAGCCGGCCAGGCGCCGGCGCCCTTCACTCTCGCCGCCTGCCGGAATGCCGGGGGAGACACCCGGCCCGGCGTCCGGGGCCGGGAGCGGATCGCCGCGCAGGTCGTCCGGCACCGGTACCCTGCGCGGGGCGGCTTCTGGCGCACGCAGCCGTACCGCGGACCAACGGCGGAAGTACGGCGTGAAGACCGCGAAGTGGTCGGAGCCGGCAGGCACCACCGCACCCGGCGCGAGAGCCGTCACCACGGTGTCGTGCACGACCAGCCGCACGCCACGACTGACCAGTTCCCTGCGCAGCGCCTCCTCACGCCGGTGCGCGAACCGGGTCACGCCCGCGGCCATGTGCACCTCCTGCGCCCCGCACGAGGCGGCGACCGCGCCGACCTCGCGTGCCACCGGCCCCGTACGCAGCACCAGTCGGCCGCCGCGCCGGCGCAGGGAGGCGTCGAGGTCGGCAAGGCAGCCGGCCAGGAACGCACGCCGGTTCGGCGCGTCGAAGCCGGCGGCGTGAACGGCCGGGTCGAGCACGAACAGCGGCACCACTTCGTCGGCAGCGCGCAGCGCTCCCCGCAGCGGGGGATGGTCATGCAGACGCAGGTCCGCGGTGAACAGGACGACCGCGACGGTCATGCGTCACTCCTTGTTCCGGGCTGTTCCGGGCCGGTGGTGCAGGGGCATGGACTATCCGGCCTTGTTTCCGGGGGAGGCCGACTCTCGGATGCGCTCGTCGTGCGGGTTCTTTCCGCGGGCGCTCATCCCCTTGGCGGCGGCCTGGGTGATGTTGCGGGCCATGCCGCCGAACACCACGGCGTGGAACGGCGAGACGCTCCACCAGTAGAAGTGACCGAAAAGGCCGCGGGGGTGGAAAAGGGCACGCTGGCGGTAGCTGGTGCGGCCCTCGTCGTCGTGCTCGGCGTACATCTCGAGCCAGGCAAGGCCGGGCAGCCGCATTTCCGCACGCAACCGCAGCAGCCGCCCGGCCTCGATCTCCTCCACCCGCCAGAAGTCGAGCGAGTCGCCGACCCTCAGGCGCTCGGCGTCGCGACGGCCACGGCGCAGCCCCACACCCCCGACGAAGCGGTCCAGCCAGCCGCGCACCGCCCACGCGAGCGGAAAGGAGTACCAACCGTTGTCCCCGCCGATGCCTTCGATGACCTTCCACAGCGCCTCGCGCGACGCCTGGACCGTCAGCTGCCGTTCGTCCTGGTAGAGGCTCCCGCCGGCCCAGTCGGGGTCGGTGGGCAGCGGATCGCTGGGCGCACCGGGCAGCCCGGCCGAGGACCAGCGGGTGGCGACCTGCGCCTGGCGCACCCGCCGCAGCGCCAGGGCGAGCGCTTCGTCGAACGGCAGGGGGTGGCCGGGGGGGTCGGGTACGTAGCGCGCGATCTCATGCTCCTGGCAGACCACCTCGTGGCGCAGCGATTCGGTCAGCGGTCGGGCGATGGACGCGGGCACCGGTGTGACGAGGCCGACCCAGTGACTGGACAGACGTGGAGTGAGTACCGGGACGGGCACGATCAGCCGTTGCCGCAGTCCGGCGACGGCGGCGTACCGGCGCATCATCTCCCGATAGGTGAGGACGTCCGGCCCGCCGATGTCGAACGCCCGGTCGACATGGCCCGGCATGGCGGCCGAGCCGACGAGATACCGCAGCACGTCGCGCACCGCGATGGGTTGGACCCGGGTGTGCACCCAGCTGGGGGTGATCATGACCGGCAGCCGTTCGGTCAGATAACGCAGCATCTCGAAGGACGCGGATCCGGAGCCGATGACGACCGCGGCCCGCAGCACGGTGGCGGGCACCGGCGCGTCGATGAAGATCCGGCCGACCTCGGCGCGCGAGCGCAGATGCGGCGACAGTGACCCCTGCGGAACACCCCGGGGTGTGAGCCCACCCAGGTAGACGATCCGCCGTACGCCCGCGGCGTGCGCCGCCTCGGCGAAGTCGCGGGCCGCCCGGCGGTCGGTCTCCTCGAACCCCGAGCCGCTGCCGAGCGCGTGCACCAGGTAGTACGCCACGTCGATGCCGCGCATGGCGTCGGTCATCGATGCGGCGTCGGTGACATCGCCCTTGACCACCTCGACGTCGCCCGACCAGGGGTGGTCGCGCAGTTTGCCCGGGGTGCGGGCCAGGCACCGTACCCGGTGGCCCGCCTCCAGCAGTTCCGGGACCAGTCGCCCGCCGATGTATCCGGACGCACCGGTCACCAGACAGCGCAGTCCCCCCGTGTCCGACGTTCGGCCAGTGTCCACGTCCAGTTCCTCCATGCCTCGTGACAGCCTGCTGCTTCGATCATGGCCGCAGCAGGACCACCGTGCCCACCACGGCGACCCGGCCACCGTCGGCGGTGAGGGCAAGCCGCGGGGCCATGCCTCGGCGCCCACGTATTCGCACTGTGGCCTGCCCGTGGACGCGGGGTGTCGGTGCTCTTGCCTGGCGAGCGGCCGGCCCGGTCCGTCTGCGACCGGGGCGGGAAGGAAACCGGGCGGTGACGGCACTGTCGACCCGGTTCCGGCCGTTCCCGGCCGGAACCGGGTCCCGGGGGCCGATGGACCTCCGGCGCCGTGGAGTCGCAGGTGGCTGTCGGAGGTGCTTCGCTTGAGTAGTCGCCCCATGCGCCGACGGCGCTGCGGGTCAACGGAAAGGAGTGGTCATGGCGGTCTGCGAAGTCTGCGGCAACGATTACGCCTTGTCGTTCGAGGTCCGCACGGCAGGCGACGCGGTGCATGTCTTCGACAGCCTCGAGTGTGCGGCGCACTGCCTCGCCCCCGTCTGCGACCACTGCGGTTGCAAGATCCTCGGCCACGGGCTGCAGGCCGACGGGCAGTTCTTCTGCTGCGCGCACTGCGCCCGCCTGCAGGGCCATTCGGAACTCACGGACAGCGCCTGAACCAGGGACACGGCAGCATGCGGGACCGGTCTCGCACGGCGCCCGTTGTCCGTGGTTTCGCAAGCACCAGGAGTGCGGGCGCTGCACGGCGGACGAGGCGAGCGCGTGGCAAGGCCGTCACCCGGAGCGGCCCCTGAACACCCGGGCCCTGCCCGCCCGGGATCCGTGTCCCGCGATAGGCCACGGTCCGGTGGGCGATGACTCCGACGGCCCGTCGAGGTCTGCGCCCGGACACACCGCGCACCCATCCCACGCACACCACGCTGTTGATTCGCCGTGCTGCCGTATCGGGGCACCTGTCGAGCCCGTGCGTCGGGCGGCTTACCTGACCTGATCAAGCGGCACGAAGGTCACCCGGCGATGGCCGCCGCCGTGGCCGGATGGCTCGCCGGCGCGGACAGGCCCGCAGCGGCTTCGCCCGAGGGGCCCGCCGGACGACGGCGTGCACCCGCCCGGCCCCGGCGCCGCCGCACTGGCGGCCGCGACCGCGACACCCGTACGAGTCCGGTCGCCCGCCGGGGGGCCGGCGGGCGAGGGCGACGACCCCCCGGGGGGAGCGCGTACGAGCCGACGTCAGCAGATCCTGGGGAGCTGCTCGCCCAGAGGCAGATCGACGACGCGGGTCCCGCCCAGCGCCGTGCGGGCCACGACCATGCCCGGATGCTCGGCCACGCATTCACCGATCACCGCGGCGGCGGCCCCATGAGGGTGCGCCCGCATCGCGGCGAGGACGGCGTCCGCCGCCGCGCGTGGGACGAACGCGACCAACCGGCCCTCATTGGCGACGTAGAGCGGATCGAGGCCGAGGAACCCGCACGCGTTGGCGACCGCCTCCGGCACCGGAATGCTTCGCTCCGTAAGAGTGACGCCGACCCCCGACGCCGCGGCGATCTCGTTGAGCGCCGTGCCGAGGCCGCCCCGCGTGGGATCGCGAAGTACGTGCACCTCCGTGGTGGCTGTGAGCATGGCCTCCACCAGGCCGTTCAACGGGGCGGTGTCGCTCACGACCTCCGCACCGAACTCCAGCCCCTCCCGCACGCTCATGATGGCGATTCCGTGCATGCCGATCGGGCCGCTGACGATCACCACGTCACCGGGAGCCGCCCGCTGAGGCCGGATGTCGACCCCCTCCGGAATCAGCCCGATGCCCGAGGTGTTGACGTACACGCCGTCGCCGTGGCCCGCCTCCACGACCTTGGTGTCCCCGGTGGCGACGGTGACCCCCGCCGCCTCGGCTGCCACTCCGATCGCGTCGGCGACCTGCCCGACGACCGGCAGGGCGACGCCCTCCTCCAGGATGAAGCCGCACGACAGGAAGGCCGGGCGGGCACCGCTCATCGCCAGGTCGTTCACCGTCCCGTTGACCGCGAGGTCGCCGATGCTGCCGCCCGGGAAGAACAGCGGCCGTACGACGTAGGAGTCGGTGGAGAACGCCAGCCGCGTCCCGGCCAGTTGTACGACGGCCGCATCGGCCAGCTGGGCCAGGGTCTCGTTCCCGTACGCCGGGGCGAAGAGATGACGCGTGAGTTCGGCGGACAGGGCGCCCCCGCCACCGTGCCCCATGACGATGACCGGATGGTCGCGCAGCGGAGCGGGGCAGGACCACGAGGCCGGGTCGACCGCGGTCGGTGGCTGTGTCGTGGTCGGTGGCCGTGTCGTGGTCTCAGCCGACATGCGTCGCCTCCTCGAGGGCCGGGGTGGTCTGCGCCAGGGTGTCCAGGCGCCGGTAGAGGTAGTAGGCGGCACAGGCCCCCTCGCTCGACACCATGGTGGCGCCCAGCGGAGTACGCGGTGTGCACGCCGAGCCGAACGCCTCGCACTCGCGTGGTTTGATCAGCCCTTGGAGCACCTCCCCGCTGCGGCATACCTCCGGCTCCCGGGTGCGCAGCGCTCCGACGTCGAAGCGCCGCTCCGCGTCGAAGTCCGCGAACGCCTCCGCGAGCCGCCACCCGCTACCGGGGATCACGCCGATGCCGCGCCACGCCCGGTCGGTGACTTCGAAGACCTCTTCGATCATCCGCAGCGCCACCGGGTTGCCCTCGTTGCGGACCGCTCTCGCGTAGGCGTTCTCCACCCGGTGCTCGCCCAGTTCGAGCTGGCGCACGGTCCGGCGGATCCCTTCGAGGATGTCCAGTGGCTCGAACCCCGTGACCACGATGGGAACCCTGAACCGCTCCGCCAGAGCCGGGTATTCACCGATGCCCATCACACTGCACACGTGTCCCGCCGCCAGGAACGCCTGCACCCGGCAGTCCGGCGCGGTCATGATGGCCTCGACCGCCGGGGGAACGCGTACATGGGACACCAACAGGCTGAAGTTGCGGATTCCCAGGCGGCGCGCCTCGTGCACGGTCATCGCGTTGGCGGGAGCCGTGGTCTCGAATCCGATACCGAAGAAGACCACCTGGCGGTCCGGGTGGCGGCGGGCGACGTCGAGGGCGTCCATCGGCGAGTACACCACGCGGACGTCACCGCCTTCGCTCCGGACCCGGAACAGGTCGCGGCCACTGCCCGGTACGCGCAGCATGTCGCCGAACGAGCAGAAGATCACCTCGGGGCGGGAAGCGATCTCCAGGGCCTTGTCGATCATCTCGAGCGGAGTGACGCACACCGGGCAGCCGGGTCCGTGGATCAGTTCCACCGTGTCCGGCAGCAGTTGGTCGATCCCGTGCCGGATGATCGAGTGGGTCTGGCCGCCGCAGACCTCCATCAGGGCCCACGGCCCCGTGACGGCCGTGGCGTGGATGTCGTCGAGCAGCTTCCGGGCGAGTTCCGGGTCGTTGAACTCGTCGATGTACTTCACCGCAGCTCCTCCTTCTCCTGTACCGCCTGTACTGCCGGGGCGGACTCGTCGCCCGGGACCCCGGCCTCTGCCGCAGCGCGGCGCCACGGGTCGCCGAACTCCTCCTCCAGCAGCCCCAGTTCCTCGAACAGGCGCAAGGAGGCCAGGGCGGACTCCTCGTCCAGACGTTGCAGCGCGAACCCCACATGGACGATCACGTACTCGCCCACGGCCGCTTCCGGGACATAGGCGAGGCAGACCTCCTTCTCCACGCCACCGAAGTCGACGCGCGCCATGCGCGTGCCGTCCCGGTCACCGATTCCGACCACTCTGCCGGGCACTGCCAGGCACATGTGCGCTCCGTTCGTTGTTGTTCGCGGGCCGCGGGTGTTCACCTGCCGACCGGGCGTCCTGCGCGGTGGCCACCAAGAGTTGCCCCAGAGCGAGGCCGCCGTCCCCCGGCGGCACCCGGTGATGGCGCAGCACGGTGAACCCGGCGGCCGTGAGGCGGGCGGCGCATTCCTCGTCGAGGAGTGCGTTGGCGAACACGCCTCCGGTCAGACCGACCGTGTCCGTGCCCGTCTCGCGGCGGGCAATGCGGCAGATGTCCGTCACCGCCGCTGCGACCGCCCGGTGGAACCGCGCGGCGACGACCGGTACGGGGACGTCGCGGCGGAGGTCGGCGATGATGCCGCGCAGGACCGGAGCGGGTTCGATGCGGGTGATGCCGTCCGGAGCGGGGCCGGCCAGTCCGAACGTGTAGGCGCCGTCGTCGGGCTCCTCCCACGCGAGAGTGGCGGCCGACTCCAGTTCCACGGCAGCCTGTGCCTCATAGCACATCCGGTGACAGACACCGGCCAGTGACGACACGGCGTCGAACAGCCGGCCCATGCTGGACGTGGGAACACAGGCCACGTTCCGCTCCAGCTGCCGGGCGAGCAGCCGCCGCTCCTCGGCGGAGCAGGCCGCCACGCAGGGCAGGTCGGCGTCCCAGGCGAGCCCCGCCGTGTGCAGCCGGGCCAGAGCCATCCGGCAGGGATTCGCCACGCCCGCGTCCCCACCGGGCAGCGGCGCATACGCGAGGTGGGCGAGGCGCCGGAAGCCGAGGTGGTCGGCGAGCAGGACCTCACCGCCCCAGACGGCGCCGTCCGTGCCGTAGCCGGTGCCGTCGAACGCGACGCCGAGCAGCGGTGAGCCGCCGTCCAGGGAGTGCTCGGCCATGAGCGAGACGACGTGGGCGTGGTGATGCTGGACCAGGTGCACGGGGAGACCGGAGTCGCGACCGCGCCGCACGGCTCGGCGCGCCGACGCGTATCCGGGGTGCAGGTCCGCGGCGATGAGCCGGGGGGTGATTCCCGTCAGCGCCGTCAGCCGCTCTTCCGCGTGGTCGGACGCCTGTTGGGTGGCGAAGTCGTCCATGTCGCCGATGTGCGGCGAGAACCAGGCTTCGCGGCCGGAAGACAGGCACAGCGTGTTCTTGAGGTCACCGCCGACGGCCAGCACGGGTGGCACCGCGGCGGGCAGGGACATCGGGACGGGGACGTAGCCGCGGGAGCGCCTGAGGACGAGCTCGGAGCCGTCCGGTCGGACGCGGACCACGGAGTCGTCGCACGGCGCGGCGATGACCCGGTCGTGCCACAGCCACGCGTCGGCGATCTCGGCGAGAGAGGAGAGGGCCGCGTCGTCGTCGGTCACGATCGGTGAGCCGGAGCGGTTGCCGCTCGTCATGACGAGGACGGGAGGGCACGGCGAGCCGGCGTCCGGTGTGAACAGCAGGTGATGCAGCGGCGTGTAAGGCAGCATCACCCCCACGTGCGGGCTCCCCGGGCAGACGGCGTCGGCGAGACGGCCCGACGCGGGCCCGTCCGTACGGCGCCGCAGCAGCACGATCGGGCGCCGGGGCCCGGTGAGGACCCTTTCCTCGGCCGGGCCGACGTGGGCGATCAGTTCGGCGGTCGCCGGATCGGCGCACATCACCGCGAAGGGCTTGCCGCCGCGTTCCTTCCGGGACCGCAGCGCGGCCACGGCGTCGGGGCTGCGCGCGTCGCAGGCCAGGTGATAGCCGCCGAGGCCCTTGACCGCCAGGACGGCCCCGCGGGCCAGCAACTCCCGGGCCCCCGCCACGGCCTGGTCTCCCTCCCGGTACGTGCCCTTCTCCGGCGTGCGTGTACCGCCGGCGGCCCCTGCCGCCGTGGTCAGGCGCACCTGGGGTCCGCAGGAGCGGCAGGCGACGGGCTGCGCGTGGAATCTGCGGTTCGCCGGGTCCTCGTACTCGGCGGCGCACAGGGGGCACAGCGGAAAATCGCTCATCGTGGTGGTGGCACGGTCGTAGGGGAGACCGGTGGCGATGGTGAAGCGGGGGCCGCAGTGCGTACAGGTGATGAAGGGGTGGCGGTACCGTCGGTCGCGCGGATCGGCGAGTTCCCCCAGGCAGTCCCGACACGGTGCCGTGTCGGGGGGGATGGCCGTGGTTCCGGCCTCCTGCCGTCCCGAGGCCCGGATCGTGAACGCGCCGTCCCCGCGTACTTCGACGGGCTCCCATCGCACCTCGCGCACGTCGGCCAGCGGTGGCGGCTCTTCGCGAAGCCGCCGGTGGAACTCGCCGATCGACTCCGGCCCGCCTTCCACTTCCACGACGACACCGCCGGGGGTGTTGTGGACGAATCCGGACAAGCCCAGTTCGGAGGCAAGCCGGTGTACGAAGGGGCGGAACCCGACTCCCTGCACGGTGCCGTGCACCGAGATCCGGCTGCGCAGGATCCCCCGGCCCTGGCTGCCGGCGAGCGTGCTCGTCATACGGGTCGCTCGGCGACGGCGCTGTCCGGCACAGGCGTACGGATGCGGCTGCCGTCGCCGTGGTGGGTGTGCGGTGAGGGCGCTGCTTCGTGGGTGTGTCCGTGGGCGCGGAGGTGTTCCGCCGCCAGGAGCGGGCGGTGCGGGACCGCCCCGTCGCACACGGCGAGCACCCGGTCCAGCAGTGTGTCGAGGCCCAGGCCGCTCCGCGCGCTGGTGTCGATCACCTCGACGCCGGGGTTGATCCGTTCGACCTGCGAGCGGAACTCGTGTCGGGCGAACCCGGCGGCCTCCGCCAGGTCGGTCTTGCTGAGCACCACCAGCTGGGCGAGCCCGAACGCCGTGGGGTACTTCACCGGTTTGTCCTCGCCCTCGGTCACCGACATCAACGTCACGCGCAGGTTCTCGCCGAGGTCGTAGGAGGCGGGGCAGACGAGGTTGCCCACGTTCTCCACGAAGAGCAGACGGACGCCGTCGGGAAGCCACCCGTCGAGGTGGCCGCGCAGCTGCGCCGCCTCGAGATGGCACAGGCCCCCGGTGAGAACCTGCTTCACGGGCGCGCCGGAGCGGGCCAGCCGACGGGCGTCGTTCTCGGTCGCCAGGTCGGCGGTGAGCGCGGCCACCGGTACGCCGCGTTCGACCGCCCGGCTCAGCACGCCCTCCAGCAGTGCCGTCTTGCCGCTTCCCGGGCTGGACAGCATGCTGACGACGGTCACGCCTCTCGCCGCCATGTCGGCCCGCAGCTCTTCCGCCAGGCTGTCGTTCTTGGCCAGTACCGCCTGGCGTACGTCGACGCTTCGGCACATCACAGGTCCTCTCCTCGCCCCGCGCCCGCAGGGCCGGTCGGCGACGCTCGGGCCGCCGGGCACGAAGCGGCGTCCGGCAGCCGGACTTCGGTCACTTCCAGCTCGCGGCCGGCGAGCAGACGGTCGGCGGGCCGGTCGCAGACCGGGCACCACAGGTGGGGCGGGCAGCCGACGGCGAACTCCGTGCCGCAGCCGTCGCAGGCCGCCAGCGCGGGCACGTCGTCGATGATCAGTTCGGCGCCGGCCAGCGCCGTGCCGTCCGCCGCGAGTTCGAACGAGAACCGCAGCGCGTCGGGCACCACACCGGCGAGTTCACCGATGCGCAGCCGCACGGCTTCCACGGTGGTGGCCCCGTGCGTGCGTGCGGTACGTGCGGCGGTGTCCACGACGGCAGCCGCGATCGACAGTTCGTGCATGGGGCACCACGCTAGGCAGACGGTGCGGTGAGTCCGGGTGCTGCGGGCCGGACGCGCGTCGTTTCCCCCCGGGTGGCGCAAGAACGGCGCGTCATGTCTGTTCAGGACGGTGGGCGGGCGAGAGCATCGGCGCACGTGTTGCCGCCGGACACCGTCTCGCCGTCGGCCGCCCGGGTCCGAGGCGGCAACGCGACCGGCTCACGGTTCCCCGAAGGAGGTCTGCCGTGCACGTGCTCCTGGTAGCCAGCGCGTTCAACAGTCTGTCGCAGCGGGTCATGTGCGAGTTGAGGGACCGTGGGCACACCGTCGCGGTCGAGCTCGCCGGTCGCGAAGGCATCCGGCCGCAGGCAGTGTTCCGCCACACACCTGACCTGGTCGTCGCTCCGATGCTGACGACCGCCATCCCCAAGGAGGTGTGGTCGGCTCACACCTGTCTGGTGGTACACCCCGGGCCGCCCGGTGACCGTGGCCCGTCCTCGCTCGACCGGGCTGTCCAGGACGGCGCCACCCGCTGGGGAGTGACGGTGCTTCAGGCCGTCGCGGAGATGGACGCCGGTCCGGCGTGGGCGTCGGCAGGCTTCGACGTACCGGAGGTCGGCAAGAGCGACCTCTACAGGAACGAGGTGGCCGACGCCGCGGTCGAGGCGGTTCTGCTGGCCGTGGAGCGGTACGCGTCGGGCGGGTACCGTCCGGAGCCACCGGACACGCCGGGTGAGCTCCGCCCGTATCTGCGCCAGGAGGAGCGGCGGATCGACTGGTACACCGAACCGACCGCCGCCGTGGTGCGCAAGCTGCGGGCCGCCGATTCGCAGCCCGGCGTGCTGGACACGCTCCTCGGCCGGGAGTGGTACCTGTGCGGCGGGTACGAGGAGGACACCCTCACGGGCCTGCCGGGCGAAGTCGTCGCCACGCGGCACGGCGCGGTCTGCCGGGCCACCGTCGACGGCGCCGTGTGGATCCCACAGTTGCGGCCACGGCGGCGACCGGGGGAACCGGCGGCGTACAAGCTCCCCGCGGTGCCCGCGCTGGGCGACCGTCTGTACGGGGTGCCGGAGGTGCCGGCACCCCTCCGTCCCAGATCCGGCCGGCGCACCTGGACGGACATCCACTACGAGGAGTCCGGGGCCGTCGGCTTCCTGCGCTTCTCGTTCCCCGGCGGTGCGATGAGCACCGACCAGTGCCGGCGACTGCTCGACGCGTACCGCTACGCCGTCTCGCGGCCGGTCGAGGTGCTGGTGCTCGGCGGAGCACGGGACTTCTTCTCGAACGGCATCCACCTCGCGGTGATCGAGGCCGCCGATGATCCGGCAGCCGAGTCCTGGGCGTGCATCCAGGCCATGGACGACCTGGTCCAGGAGGTGCTGACGACCACGGACCGGGTGGTCGTGTCCGCCCTCGCGGGCAACGCGGCGGCGGGCGGGGTCATGCTCGCCCTGGCAGCGGACGAAGTCTGGTGCCGCTACGGCACGGTGCTCAACCCGCACTATCGGCTGATGGGCCTGTACGGGTCGGAATACTGGACGTACACCCTTCCGCGCAGGGTGGGCGACCGCGAGGCACGGCGGCTGATGGAGGAGGCGGAACCGGTGAGCGCCGCGTCGGCGCTCCGGCTCGGACTCGTCGACAGGGTGTTCGACTGCGGGGCCCGGGAGTTCGCCGCGGAGGTCGCCCGTTCGGCCCAGCGGCTGGCCTCGTCCTCCCGGGTGGGCTCACTGGTGAGGAGCAAGAAGGCGGCCAGGGAGCGCGACGAGGCGGCACGGCCGCTCGCCGAGTACCGGGCGGCCGAACTCGAACGGATGAGGCGCATCTTCTTCGACCCGGAAGCGCCTTACCACGCACTCAGGTCGGCCTTCGTGCGCAAGCGGCCCTGCCCTGTGCCGATCCCCGAAACCGTGCCCGAATTGTGAATAATGTCGGTTGATGGAACGCTGCGGAGGATGCCTTCCGAAGAAAGGAACGCGCCATGAGTACCGTGAGTGAGGCTCCCAGCGCAGCCCAAGAGGTCCACATTCTCTGGACCTCGGAGGGGATGAGCTGTGACGGCGACACGGTGTCGGTGACGGCCGCCTCCCTGCCCAGCCTGGAGGACGTCGTCCTCGGCGCCATCCCCGGTCTCCCCAAGGTCGTGCTGCACAACAAAGTGCTGGCGTACGAGACGGGCGACGACTTCATGGAGGCGTTCCACAAGGGCGCCCGCGACGAACTCGGCCCGTTCGTCCTGGTGGTCGAGGGCTCCGTGCCCAATGAACGGATCAACGGGGAGGGGTACTGGGCCGCGATGGGCAACGACCCGCAGACCGGTGAGCCCATCACCTTCAACGAGTGGATCGACCGGCTGGCGCCCAAGGCGTACGCCGTCGTGGCCGCCGGTACCTGCGCCACCTTCGGTGGCATCCACGCCATGGCCGGCAACCCCACCGGCTCCATGGGTCTGGCCGACTACCTCGGGTGGGACTTCCGTTCGGCCGGCGGCATGCCGATCGTCAACGTGCCCGGCTGCCCCGTCCAACCGGACAACTTCATGGAGACCCTGACCTGGCTGCTCTACCAGGTCGCCGGGCTGGCGCCGCCCATTCCGCTCGACGAACAGCTGCGGCCCACCTGGCTGTTCGGCAAGACGGTGCACGAGGGCTGCGACCGGGCGGCCTACTACGAGCAGGGCGACTTCGCCAAGGACTACAACTCGCCGAAGTGCCAGGTCAAGATCGGATGCTGGGGCCCGGTCGTGAACTGCAACGTGACCAAGCGGGGCTGGATGGACGGCGTCGGCGGCTGCCCCAACGTAGGCGGTGTCTGCATCGGCTGCACCATGCCGGGGTTCCCCGACAAGTTCATGCCCTTCATGGACGAACCCCCTGGGGGCAGCGTCTCCTCCGCGGTCCTCAGCTTCTCATACGGGCCGCTCATCAGGTCACTGCGCTCCATCACCAACCGGTCGGTGAACCGCGAGCCCAAGTGGCGCCACAACCGCGAGGAACTGACGTCCGGCTACGCCCCGCGCTGGCCCCACAGCTGACCCGCCGCGCCCCGCGCCCCCGTCCTCCTGGCCCCCGAAAGGACTCTCCCTTGTCCAGCGAGACCGTACCGCCCGAGCAGCGTGATCTGACCGAAGTCGCCTTCGACCCCATCACCCGCATCGTCGGGAACCTGGGGATCTACACGAAGATCGACTTTCCTCGCCGTGAGGTCGTCGAATGCCGCAGTACCTCCTCCATCTTCCGCGGCTACAGCGTCTTCATGAAGGGCAAGGACCCGAGGGACTCCCACTTCATCACCAGCCGCATCTGCGGCATCTGCGGTGACAATCACGCCACCTGCTCCGTCTACGCGCAGAACATGGCCTACGGGGTGAAGCCCCCACCGCTCGCGGACTGGATCATCAACCTCGGCGAGGCCGCCGAGTACATGTTCGACCACACGATCTTCCAGGACAACATGGTCTTCGTCGACTACTGCGAGCGCATGGTCAAGGAGACCAACCCGGGGGTCTGGGAACGCGCCGAGCGCACCCCCGCCCCGCGCGGCGACCAGCACGGGCTGCGCACCATCGGCGACATCATGCGCTCGTACAACCCCTTCGAAGGGGAGACGTACAAGGAAGCGCTGGTGATGAGCCGGCTGACCAGGGAAATGATCTGCCTGATGGAGGGGCGGCACGTCCACCCGTCCACCCTCTACCCCGGCGGAGTCGGCACGGTGGCCACGCCTCAGGTCTTCACCGACTACCTGGTCCGCCTCACGCGGTGCCTCGACTTCGTCAAACGGGCCGTCGCGATGAACGACGACGTGTTCGACTTCTTCTACGAAGCCCTCCCCGGCTACGAGGAGGTCGGCCGCCGCCGCACGATGCTCGGCTGCTGGGGCGCGTTCCAGGACCCCGACGTCGTCGACTACGACTACCGGACGATGAACGAGTGGGGCAACGCCATGTTCGTCACCCCCGGCATCGTCGTCGACAACGAGCTGGTCACCACGGACCTGGTCGACATCAACCTGGGCATGCGCATCCTGCTCGGCTCGTCGTACTACGAGGACTGGGCGAGCGAGGAGACCTACGTCGAGAAGGACCCGCTGGGCAACCCCGTCGACAAGCGCCACCCGTGGAACCAGACCACCCTCCCCGCCCCGCAGAAGCGCGACCTGAACGGTGGCAACTACAGCTGGGTGATGAGCCCCCGCTGGTACGACAAGCGCACCGGCGACCATCTCGCCCTGGACACCGGTGGCGGCCCCATCGCCCGTCTGTGGGCCACCGCGCTCGCGAACAAGGTCCACACCCCGTACGTCCGTTCCACCGGACACAGCGTCGAGATCGACCTGCCCAGAACACCCACCAGCCCCGAGGTGCGGCTGGAGTGGAAGCCTCCCGCGTTCCCCAACACGATCGAACGCAACCGTGCCCGCATGTACTTCGTCGCCTACGCCGCCGGGATGGCCCTGCACTTCGTCGACAAGGCCCTCGCGGAGGTGAGGGCGGGCCGCACCAAGGTCTTCCAGGACTTCGTCGTTCCCGAGGAGGCGATCGGCGTCGGCTTCCATGAAGCCGTACGGGGGGTGCTCTCCCACCACCTCGTCATCCGCGACCGGAAGATCGCCAACTACCACCCGTACCCGCCCACTCCGTGGAACGCCAGCCCGAGGGACCGGTACGGCACTCCGGGGCCGTACGAGGACGCCGTACAGGGCTGCCCGATCTTCGAGGAGAACGGCCCCGACGACTTCAAGGGCATCGACATCATGCGGACCGTCCGCAGCTTCGACCCCTGCCTCCCCTGCGGGGTGCACATGTACCTCGGCGGGGGCCGCACGCTCCGCCAGTCCCACTCACCGACATTCGGCGCGCTCGCCTGAGGAGGCCGCTCATGCCCTGGGACGACGAGCAAGCCCGCCGGCAGGTGATCAGGACCGAGGAATCCCTCGCCGCCCTGGACAGCCTGCCGGACCACCGGTCCGCGGCGCACGCGCAGGACGCCGTGCGCGCACTCGTCGAGCTGTACGGCGAGTGCCTCGCCCGCGTCGTCGGCCACCTGGAGGACTGGCCGGATGCGGCACGACGGCTCGCGGACGACGAACTCGTGAGCCACCTGCTCCTCGTCCACGACCTCCACCCCGACCCGCCCGAGACCCGCGTCGGTGCCGTGCTGGAAGAGACCCGGTCCGCCCTCGCCGGCCAGGGCGGCGGCGTCGAACTCCTCGGCCTGGACGGCGCCGTCGCCCGCCTCCGCCTCACAGAGGGCGGAGGCGGGGGCTGCGGCTGCTCGTCGGCGGGATCGGCGGAGGACGCGCTGCGCACCGCGGTACTCGGCCGGGTGCCGGAGATCGAGCGTGTCGAGATCGAGACGGTGCAGCCGCCACCGCCGCAGGCCCTGATTCCGGCGGAATCCCTGTTCCGCACAACCCCCGCCACCACGCGGGGGGCGACGTGAACTCGCCACCGGTCACAGCTTCACGGCTGCGCCGGCTGGCCCGGGGCGCCGCCGCGGAGGGCACCCCGCGCGCACCCGCGGCCGCCCCCGACGGCGAGCGGTGCGACCTGTGCGCCCAACCGGTCGCCGACGAGCACCGGCACCTCCTCGAACTGGGCACCGCCACGGTCTGCTGCGCCTGCACCGCCTGCTCGCTGCTCTTCGACGACGCCGGAGCAGGCGGCAACCGGTACCGGCTGCTCCCTGGACGACGCAGCAGACTGGAGGGCTGCGTCATCGACGACTTGGCCTGGGCGGGGCTCGGCGTGCCCGTCGACCTCGCCTTCTTCAGCCGGTCTCGGGACGCGGGCGAGATCCGGGCCGCATACCCGAGCCCGCTCGGGCTGATGCGGTCCTCGGTCTCCCCCCGAGACTGGGCCCGGATCGAGGCCGCACACCCGGCCGTCGCGGCCATGGACGACGACGTCGAGGCGCTGCTCGCCCATCGCTCCCGCGCCGACGGCCGCGAACCGGGGTACTGGATCGTCCCGCTGGACGACTGCTACCGCCTCTCGGCCCTGGTACGCGCACACTGGAAGGGACTGGGCGGCGGCCCCGAGGTGTGGCAGCGGATCGACGGCTTCTTCGACACACTCGCCACCGAACCCTCATTCGACCCCAAGGAGGCGTCGTGGGTATCACCGTAGGCAAGCCGGACGTCAAACCCGACGCGATGGCGCACATCAAGGGAGTGCGCCGGGGCAACCACCACGGACTCGGCAAACACCAGGCCGGGCACCGTACGGGCGACACCTCCAGTGCCCGTCGCTCCACCGGCATCAACGCCAAACACCGTGAACCGATCATGCCCGACATGCCCAATCTGAGTCCCGCGTGACGACGGCGGCCCGGCTCGCGACGACGGACGGGACGATTCCCGAGCTCACGTTCCGGGTGACCGGCGCGGAGCCGGACCCCGTGGCAGCCGTGCCGACGCTCCGCTTCGCGCTGGAACTGGCGAGGTCGGGCGGCGGGCCGGTCCGTGCCGTGTCGCTCACCGTCATGCTCCGTATCGACGTGCTTCGGCGCGAACACCCGGCGGACACGCATGCGGCCCTCGCCGAACTCTTCGGGCTTCCCGAGGAGTGGCACCGGAGCATGCGGCCCCTGGCATGGACACAGGCCACGGTGCACGTCCCGTCCTTCACCGACCGCACCACCGTCCCCTTCCCCGTCGCCTGCGGCACGGACCCGGAACTCGCGGTGACCAAGTACCTGCGAGCGGCGAAGGAGGGGACGGTTCCACTCGGTTTCCTCTTCAACGGAACGTTCTTCTACGAGCACGCCGGAACCGGCGGCGGTGCTCCGGCGCTCAGGGCCGCCGCCATCCCCTGGTCCGCGGAGGCCGGCTACGACCTGCCCGCAGGTCTCTGGCACAGCCTGGTCGAGCGCTACCACGGCGGAAGCCCCTGGCTGCGGCTGCCGCGGGAGACCTACGACCGGCTCGACGCCTTCCGGGCCCGCAACGTACTGGGCAGCGCCGACGACGCCGTGCGCGCGCTGCTCGACCGATCAGGAGCACCATGACCACCTTGGCCGGACCCGCCGCCGTCGACACGATCGCCCGCACCTGCCTCTACGAGGGGTACATCCTGTGGCCGTACCGGAGGTCGGCGCTGAAGAACACCAAGCGATGGACCTTCGGCGGGGTCTTCCCCGCGGGCGCCTGCGCCGAAGCCCTGGGCGAACCGGCTTCGGCCGTGACACAGGTGCTGCTGAGGCACGGCCAGGGGCCGTGCGAGGTGTCCGTACGGGTGCGGTTCCTCCAGGTGGTGGACCGGACCGTCGTCAGGGATGGGCCGGACGGGCCCGAGCCCGTCGACGAGCTCACCGTCGACGGCGAGCGCCATGTCAGCTGGCAGGAAGCCACCGAACGGGAGGTCCTCACGACCGTCACCGTGCCCGGCGGCGTCAGCAGACTCGCCTTCGACATCCCGCCCGGCTCGGACACCGAGCCGCTGGCCGACCGTGCGGGACAAAGCGCGGGGAGCATCGTGCGCAGCTGGCGACGGCTGACCGGATGCCTCACGGTCACCGGCGAGACCGTCGGGGACGGCGTACGGAAACTGACCGTGGCCGTGGAGAACACCACGGCCTGTCCCGACCCGGACACCGACCGGCGCGACGCCCGGGAAAGAGCCGCGGAGTACGCCTTCGCCTCCACCCATGTGATCCTTCATTCCGGCGACGGCCGGTTCGTTTCCCTGACGGACCCTCCGGAGCGGCTGAGCGGGCCCGCGGCCGAGTGCTCACACCGCGGACTGTGGCCCGTCCTGGTCGGTGAACCAGCCGACCCGGAGACGGCCGAGGGGAAACAGACCGCGCACACGGTGCTGGCCTCACCCATCACCCTCTACGACTTCCCGGCCGTCGCACCGGAGAGCCCGGGCGACCTCTTCGACGGCACGGAGATCGACCAGCTTCTCGTCCTGAGTGTGCTCAGCATGACGGAGGAGGAGCAGGCGGAGGCGCGGGCATGTGATCCGAGGGTCCGCGAGATCCTGGACCGCTGCGCCGGCCTCGGCCTCCGCGACATCACCGCACTCCACGGCGCGATCCGCGAGTTCACCCCCCGGCCGGCCTCGTCGAGCGCCTCTTCGGGGGAGCGGTCGTGAACGAGCGAGAGCCCTGGCAGGTACCGCAGAGCAGCCCGGCGACCACGGTCCTCGTGAACGGCATCGAGATCGGACGGGGAAGCCGGGTCCGCCTCCGCCCGTCACGGCGGGCGGACATCCTCGACCTCGCCATGGCCGGGCTGGAAGCCGAGGTGGACGCCGTCCAGGAGGACTTCGAAGGGCAGCTCCACATCGCGGTGCTCATCCATGACGACCCGGGGCGGGATCTGGGCGCGAGCGGAAAGATCGGACACCGGTTCTTCTTCACTCCGGAAGAGGTCGAACCACTGGACTCCCACGACGGGCCCGCCACGGCACGACCCCGCGTACTGGTCGCCGGCATCGGCAACATGTTCCTCGCCGACGACGGCTTCGGTCCCGAGGTCATCGCCGCCCTCCGGGACTGGCAGGCCCCACCGGGCGTCCACGTGGTGGATTTCGGCATCCGCGGAATGGACCTGGCCTACCGACTGCTCGACGGCTACGACGCCGCGCTCCTGGTCGACGCGGCGCCCCGAGGCGAGCCACCGGGCACACTGACGGTCTTCGAACCCGATCCACCGCCGCAGGACCAGGTGCCGGAAGCGCACGCCATGGACCCCGTACGGGTGCTCGCCCTGGCGCAGCGGCTGGGCGACGGAAACATCCCGCGCGTCCTGGTGCTCGGCTGCGAGCCCCTGGTGCGGATGACAGGGCAGGAACCGGACGTCGTCGTGACCCTGAGCGAACCGGTGCGCGAAGCCGTGCGCCGCGCCGTTCCCCTGGTCGCCTCGGTCGTCGACACGCTGCTCGTGGACTGCCGGGCCGTCGCGGCGGAGCACGCCGTGAACCAGCGAACGCCGAAAGCGGCGGCATACGAGGAAAGGTGAGATCAGATGAGGAACGGCATCTTCATTCCGGCGGTCGTCGTCCGGGTGGCGGTAGGGGCACTGGCGGTGGCAGTGACGGCCGTCGTCCTGTCGGAACTGCCAGAAGCATGGCGCTATTACAAGATGGAGACCATGTGACGGTCAAGCGGGCGAGCGCAAGTGGCGGCCATACAGGACTGGTTCAGGAGCACCGCGGCGTGACCGAAGTGTCGGGAAGGGGCCGCTGAGTATCCGCACTGCCGCCGCGTCGACCCGATCCTCCGGCTCTGGCTCGGCGGGGTCCTCGTGCGTGGACCTCGCGAGTGGCTTGCCTGTCGGCGAAGGGCGCCGGCGAGCGCGGATCCGGTCGAGCCGAAGGAAGGCGTCCAGGACGCCGTCGGCGATCCGGGAGCCGAGCGGGACGACGCCGGCGACACGGCTGTGCCGTACGCGGGCCACGCGTCGCCGACGCCCTTCGAGGCGCCGCCCTGCATCACCCGAATGGCGTGCTCGCCCGCGAGAGGTGCGTGGCCGGGTCGCAGGGTGGTGCCATGTGGTCACGTCGGATCGTCCTGGGTGCCGGAGTCGTGATGCTGGCTCTGCTGGTGATGAGGGACGCCGCCCCGCCACGGCCCGCCCGGTCCGAGCCTGTGGCCGTCGGCCCGGCCGCCCCGCGGCCCCCGATCGTCAGCCGGAAGGTGTGGCGGGCGGACGAGGGCCTGGTCAGGGAGAGGGCGACCTACACGGGCCCTGTGAGCGCGGCCTTCCTCCACCACACGGGGCACCTGAACACTTACGACTGTGCCGACGCCCCGCGCATGCTGCGGGCGATGCAGAAGGACCACATCGAGAGCGAAGGCTGGGACGACATCGGCTACAACTTCGTGGTCGACCGCTGCGGAACCATCTATGAAGGAAGGGCCGGCGGCGTCGGACGTCCTGTCAGAGGGGCGCACACCAAGGGCTTCAACACCGACAGCATCGGCATCGCGGCGCTCGGCAGCTTCGGGCCCGGTACGACGGTCCCCCCGGCGCTCGAGGCAGGGATCGTCAAGGTGGCGGCCTGGAAGCTCGGGCCGGAAGCCGACCCCCGCGGCACGGTCCGGCTCGTCTCGACGAACGACGAGAGTAAGTACAAGGAGGGCGAGGCGGCCGTACTCCACGTCATCTCGGGGCACCGCGACAGCTTTCGCACCAACTGCCCCGGCGACGTGCTGTACGAGCGGCTACCCGTCATCAGGGAGTCCGTGGCGCGGCTGCGGAAGCCTTGAGATCGCTTCGTGCCCTGGCGCGGCCCGGTAGGGCTGCGTGTCAGGCGCGGCCGCCGGGGGGCCGGGCGGGGGCTTGACGCTCGGCCGAGTGGCTGGTGGCCCGGAGCGGCCCTTGTCCCGCCGTTTCGAGCCATCGGATGCGGAACCGGCCACGCGGCGCACTCCGTACGCGTCCCTGGTGAGCCCCGGAGTCTCCTTGCGTTGCCACGCAGGCGTGGCCGGTCCCGGATGCCTGCTGCGTGTCGCCGCCGACCGGCAGGCATCGCCTCACGGTTCGCGGCACGGCTCGTCAGGTCGTGTTGAGCATGGAAAGGCTCTCGCCCTCTTGAAGGATCGTTCAACAATCCCTACTTTGTTCGCACAGCAAGCCTGCGGAACAGGTGTCGAGCGCAGACGGCGAAGGAGCTCACCATGAGTGAAGTCGACAGCCAGGCGGACCGGGCAGAACAAGGGGACCCGGCGGGGCGGGGACCAGCTGTCCACCGCAGGGCCCGCAGATTCGGACCGGGGCTGCTGGTCACCGCGGCGTTCATCGGCCCGGGGACGGTCACGACCGCCAGCATCTCCGGTGCGGATTTCGGGTTCGCGCTGGTGTGGGCGGTGGCGTTCTCCGTCGGTGCGGCGATGGTTCTGCAGGAGATGTCGGCCCGCCTCGGCATCGTGAGCCGGGCCGGTCTGGGCGAGGCGCTTCGTACGACCTTCCGGCAGCCCTCCGTGAGATACGGCGCCATCGGCCTGGTCGTGGTCGCCATCGCGTTCGGCAACTCGGCCTTCCAGACCGGGAATCTCACCGGTGCCGGCCTCGGGCTCGAGGCTCTCACCGGGGTGTCGCCCCGGATATGGGCCGGGCTGGTCGGCGTTGTGGCCTTCGTTCTGCTCCTGACCGGCACCTACCGCCTGATCGAAGGGGCGATCATCGCCCTCGTCGTCCTGATGAGCGTGGTGTTCGTGGCGACGGCGGTGATCGTGCGGCCGAATGTGGGCGACCTGTTCGGCGGGCTCGTTCCGTCTGTGCCGAGCGGCTCGACACTCATGGTGATCGCGCTCATCGGCACCACCGTTGTGCCCTACAACCTGTTCCTGCACGCCAGTTCCGTCCAGCAGAAGTGGCCCGAGGACGTGTCCGTCGGCGAGGCGCTGAAGGAGTCGCGCGGCGACACCTACCTCGCCATCGGTCTGGGCGGTCTCATCACGCTCGCCGTGGTCACCACCGCGGCGACGGCCATGTTCACCAAGGGGCTCGGTGTGGCGAGCGCCGCCGACATGGCCGCTCAGCTGGAGCCGCTGCTCGGGTCGTGGGCCCAGACCTTCTTCGCGCTGGGGCTGTTCGCCGCCGGACTCACCAGTGCGATCACCGCGCCGCTCGCGGCCGCGTTCGCGGTCAGCGGTGCGCTGGGCTGGAAGCCGGACCTGAAGGCCGCCAGGTTCCGCGCGACGTGGGCGCTCGTGCTCATCGCCGGCACGGTCTTCGCGGTGCTCGGCGAGAGCCCGGTCACCGCGATCCTCTTCGCCCAGGCGGCCAACGGGCTGCTGCTGCCGATCGTCGCGGTCTTCCTGCTGGTGGTGATGAACCGTCGCGACCTGCTCGGTGACCACCGGAACAGCCTCACACGCAACGTGCTCGGCGGCGTGGTGATGCTCGTGGCGACGGGACTCGGTGTCTTCAACATCCTGCGCGCGACGGGCGTTGTGGGCTGACCCGCGCAGGAGCGTGCCGACCGTGGCGCAGTGCTCGGAAGCACGGGTGCGACGTCCGTGGCCCGTTGCCGTTCTACCGCCGCGAGCCGCCTTCGTCGCCGGCCATGCTCTCGGAGTACTGCTGGACGAGCTGCTTCTCGGCGTCGTCGAGATAGGAGGCCAGGAGCAGCTCGGCCTTGACCCTGTCCGCCGCCTTCAGTGCGGAAAGGATCTCCCGATTGCGTGCCAGGTACGGCTCATGGAAACTGCGCGGATTGTCCATGGCATGGAAGACCAGGCGCAGTTCGGCCAGGACACGCCGCATCAGTTCATCGAGGCGTTTGCTGTGGGCGAGGGCCACGACGGCGTGGTGGAAGTGGATGTTGGCCGTGCCCAATGCGAGCCAAGAGCCTTCCTCCGCGGCCTTCTCGCCCTCGGCGACCGCGCCCTCGGCCTGGCTCAGGTCGTAGGGGGGCACCCCGAGAGAGCGCACGGCCGCGCACTCGATGAGCCTGCGCACCTGGTAGATGTCAGTGACATCCTGCACCGTGAGCATGCGGACGAAGACGCCGCGGTTGAGCTCGTGGACGAGCAGTCCTTCGTGAGTGAGCAGGCGAAACGCCTCTCGGAGCGTGTTGCGGGAGATCCCCAGCGCCCTGCCGACGGCGTCCTCGGAGAGCTTGCTCCCCGGCGGCAGGTACCCCTCCGCGATGCGCGCACGCAGAATGTCCGTGACCCGGTCGGCCGTGCTCGAGCGCCCGAGCAGCGCGCGGTCGCCGACGAGCACGGACGGGTCGACCTCGGCTGTCATGGCTTCCATCCTTCTGATCCGGCCGACGGCGTCCGGCGGTCTCCCGTAGGCCGTTCCTGCGCTGTTCCCCAGTCAACCGGAAACCGTGGGACGAAACAACAGAGTCCTTGTCGGATTGTTCAACGATCCTCTATCTTTGTGATGTGGCCGAGGGAGGGCCCGCAGCCTGAAGCGGGCAGAACCAGATGCTCCTCAGAGGGCTACGGAGACCGCCCCGCTTGTCATGGGCCGGCCGTCATGCCGCGTGGACGGACGGTTCATGACGAAAGGACCGCTGATGACTGCAGTCGCCCACCGAGGGGCCCCGACCCCCGCAAGGCGCTCCGGCCGAGGCAGGGCCGGGCGATGCCCCCGGGTACCGGGCCTGCGGCCGCGCATCGCAGAAGGCCCTGATCGCCTCGCGCCTCTCGTTCGGGATCACTTACGCACGGGGGTGCATGCTGATCACAGAGGCCCGGGACACGGACCACCGCCTCGGGCGAAGGGCTGCGGTACCTCGTGCCGAGCGGACTGTGCCAAGGAGACGAACCACCGATGACGGACATCGTGATCGACCTCAACGCCGACCTTGCCGAGGGCTACGGGCGATGGGTCCTCACCGACGACGAGGCCATGCTGGCGGTCGTCACCAGCGCCAACGTCGCCTGCGGTTTTCATGCGGGCGACCCGAGCACCATGCGCCGGGTCTGCGACATCGCGGCCGAACGAGGGGTGAGGATCGGTGCCCAGGTCTCCTACCGGGACCTGGCCGGATTCGGCCGCCGCGCCATGGACGTACCCGCGAAGGAACTCGCCGACGAGGTCACCTACCAGATCGGTGCCCTTCAGGTGTTCGCCCGTGCCGCCGGAGCGGCGGTGGCCTACGTCAAACCGCATGGCGCTCTGTACAACCGCGTGGTGTCCGACCATGAGCAGGCTTCCGCCGTGGCTGCGGGCACGGCCCTCGCCGACCCCTCGCTTCCCGTGCTGTGCCTGCCCGGCTCCGCCATGCACGCACAGGCCGGCCGCGTCGGCCTCCCCGTGGTCGATGAGGCGTTCGTCGACCGCGCCTACACGCCGGCCGGAACACTGGTCCCCCGAACCTCTCCCGGCGCGGTGATCACCGACCCCGAACAGGTCGCCCGCAGGGCCGTCACCCTCGCACGAGAGCACCGTGTCACCGCCACGGACGGAGCCTCGGTGCCCGTGCGCGCACGCTCCCTGTGCCTGCACGGGGACACCGCCGGGGCGGTCGGACTGGCCCAGCGGGTACGCGCGGCTCTGGAGGCGGCCGGAGTCGGACTGGAGGCATTCGCATGAGACTGAGACCGGTCGGGCAGGACTCCCTCCTCGTCGACCTGGACACTCCCGAAGAGGCCCAGGCATGGCACGCTCGGCTCCTGAGCCGCCGCGACACGGGAACACTGCCGGCGGTGCGTGAGATCGTGCCCGGGGAAAGGACCGTCCTCCTCTACGGTGTCCCCGACACCGACGCCCTGGAAGCGGAGCTGCGCCGGTGGTCCGTGCCCGCGCTCGTGCCCGGCAGCGGACCCGTCGTGGAGGTCCCCGTGGACTACGACGGCGCCGATCTCGACGCCGTCGCCGACCTGTGGGGTGTCACCCCGGACGAGGTGGCACGCATCCACAGCGGCGTGGAACACCGAGTGGCCTTCTGCGGCTTCTCCCCGGGATTCGCGTACATGACCGGTCTCGGCGAGACCTACCACGTGCCGCGCCACGCCGCGCCGCGTACCTCGGTGCCTGCCGGCTCCGTAGCGCTCGCGGGCCCCTACACGGGTATCTATCCGCGAGCGTCCCCCGGAGGCTGGCAACTGATCGGAACGACCCACGTGCGCCTGTGGGACATGGAACGCGAACCCGCGGCACTGCTGACCCCCGGCACGCGGGTGCGGTTCGTCCCACAGGGGTCCGGACCCGACCGCGGAGAAGGGTCCGCACAAGCAACGGAAGCCGAAAGGCACATCGCATGAGCGGCGGCAGACTGGAAGTCCTACGGGCCGGCGCCCTCACCACCGTCCAGGACCTGGGCCGATTCGGTCATGCCGCCCTGGGCGTACCGCGATCCGGCGCACTGGACCAGCCGGCACACCGCCTGGCGAACCGCCTGGTGGGCAACTCCGCCGAAGCGGCAACACTGGAAACCACACTGACCGGGGTGGCCGTGCGCACCACTCTGCCCGTGGTCGTCGCCGTGACCGGCGCCCCTGCGCCGGTACGGGTCGACGGCCGACCGGCGGCGTGGGCGGGCCCGGTGCGCCTGCCGCCGGGTGCCGTCCTCGACGTGGGCGCGGCCACCAAGGGCCTGCGCAGCTACGTCGCCGTCAGCGGAGGCATCGCGGTACCCCCTGTGCTCGGCAGTCGCTCCACGGACCTGCTCTCCGGCCTCGGCCCGGCCCCTCTCGGACGCGGGGACGCCCTGCCCGTGGGGGACCCGACCGGCTCACCCGCCCACGCCGACACGGTGGTGTGGCAGGCACCCCCCGAGGAACTGGTGCTGCCCGTACTGCTCGGCCCGCGGGACGACTGGTTCACCACCCGTGCGATCAACACCCTTGCCACGACCCCCTTCCACCTCTCCTCCCGCAGCAACCGCATCGCGCTGCGGATGGACGGGCCCGCTCTCGAGCGGGCCGTGCACCGCGAAATGCCCAGCGAGGGCATGGTGCTGGGCGCCGTCCAAGTGCCGCCCGACGGCAAACCGGTGGTCTTCCTCGCCGACTGCCCGACCACCGGCGGCTATCCGGTGATCGGCGTCGTACCCGAGGACCGCCTGCCGGCGGCCGCCCAGGCGGTGCCCGGCAGCCCTGTCCGGTTCATGCCGACCCGGCAGCGGCGAACACCAACCGCGTGACACACCCACCCGGCTGGGCGGCGACGCCCGGTGGGCCGGCGGACGGTGACAGCGCCGGAGGCGGAGTGCTTCTCCGCCGTCGGACACTCGGACGGCGTATCACCGTGTGCGGTTCGAAGCGTTGTGGGTGAGTCCGCGCAGTGCGGCGACAAGCCGTGGACCAGGTGGGCGCCCGGCGATCGCGCGCCGGCGTCTTCGGGGCAGCCGGGCGGCCGAAGCGCAGACCGCCGGGCCGCGTGGGTCGGGCAGGTGGACCGGGAGCGGATGAGGAGCCGGCCTTGACCTCAAGAATGGTCGAGGTTCTACGTTCTCTTCCATGAGCATCGAAACCACAGCGTGGACACAGTTGCACAGCGTCATGAACGCACAGGAGGAGCACCGCCCCTTCGCGAAGGAGACACTGCGCCGCATCGGCGCCTTCGCCCGGCCGCACCGCCGCCGCCTCACCCTGTTCGTCCTGCTCGGCACCGCGACGGCATTGCTCGCCGTCGCCACGCCGGTCCTGGCCGGTCGCGTCGTGGACACGATCGTGTCGGACGGCAACGAGAGCACGGTCGTCCGGCTGGCCCTGCTCATCGCGCTGATCGCGGTGGTGGAGGCGGCACTCGGCGTCCTCGGCCGGAGACTGTCGGCGACGCTGGGTGAGGAACTCATCCTCGACCTGCGGACAGCGGTCTTCGACCACGTGCAGCGGATGCCGGTCGCGTTCTTCACACGCACCCGTACGGGGGCGCTCGTCTCCCGTCTCAACAACGACGTCATCGGCGCCCAGCGGGCTTTCGGCAACACCCTGTCCACCGTGGTGAGCAACCTGGTCATGCTGGTGCTCACACTCGCGGTGATGCTCACCCTGTCCTGGCGGATCACCCTCCTCGCACTGGTCCTGCTGCCGGTGTTCGTGATTCCCGCCCGGCGCATGGGCAGCCGCATGGCACGCATGCAGCGCGAGGCCGCCGCGCTCAACGCGGCCATGGGTACCCGTATGACCGAGCGGTTCTCCGCCCCGGGGGCCACGCTGGTCAAGCTCTTCGGCCGTCCGGAGGAGGAGTCGGAGCAGTTCGCAGAGCGCGCCCGCCGGGTCCGGGACATCGGCGTCCGCACCGCCACGGCCCAGACGGTGTTCATCACCGCCCTGACCCTGGTCTCCGCCCTCGCCCTTGCCCTTGTCTACGGCCTCGGCGGCTGGTACTCGCTGCGCGGTGCCCTCGAGCCGGGCGCGGTCGTGTCGCTGGCGCTGCTGCTGACCCGCCTGTACGCGCCGCTCACCTCACTGGCCGGGGCACGGGTGGAGGTGATGAGTGCGCTGGTCAGCTTCGAGCGGGTCTTCGAGATCCTGGACCTGAAACCCCTCATCGAGGAGAGGCCGGACGCGCGTACGGTTCCCGGCGGACCGGTGCCCGTCGAATTCGACGACGTCCGCTTCGGCTACCCGTCCGCCGACAAGGTCTCCCTGGCCTCGCTGGAGGAAGTGGCCTCGCTCGACCGCAGGGGTGGCGACGAGGTGCTGCACGGCATCTCCTTCCGCGCGGAAGCCGGGCAGACCGTCGCTCTCGTCGGGTCCTCGGGCGCCGGCAAGTCGACCGTGGCACAACTGCTGCCGCGCCTCTACGACACCGACACGGGCACCGTGCGGGTGGGCGGCGTCGACGTCCGGGACCTGAGCGCCGCCTCGCTGCGCGACACCGTGGGCATGGTCACGCAGGACGGTCACCTCTTCCACGACACCGTCCGCGCCAATCTGCTCCTGGCCCGCCCGGAAGCGGACGACCCCGACCTGTGGGACGCCCTGCGCCGCGCCCGCCTGGAGGACCTCGTACGATCCCTGCCCGACGGCCTGGACACGGTGGTCGGGGAACGCGGCTACCGGCTGTCCGGCGGCGAGCGCCAGCGCATGACCATCGCCCGGCTGCTGCTCGCCCGGCAGCGCGTCGTCATCCTGGACGAGGCGACCGCCCATCTCGACAACACCTCCGAGGCCGCCGTTCAGGAGGCGCTCGCGGAGGCGCTGGAGGGCAGGACGGCGGTGGTCATCGCACATCGGCTGTCCACCGTCCGGGCCGCGGACCTCATCCTCGTGGTCGAGTCCGGCCGGATCGTGGAACGCGGCACCCACGAGGAACTCCTGGTGGCCGATGGCCGCTACGCGGAGCTGTACCGCACGCAGTTCGAACGGCAGCAGGTGCACAGCGCGGAGGCGGCGCCCGTCGTGGCATAGGTCGCGCCCGGTGCGCGGTGACCGGCCCGGGACCGCGCACGGCGCGGTCCCGGGCCGGTGTCCGATTCACCTCACGCTGGGACCCCCGGCGCCGATGACAAGCGCTGCTTCCCTGTCGGCGGCGAGGGCGAGCGGCAACGCCCCGGCCGGTGGTCGCGGCGGCGGGCGATTGCGCACCCGACGGCCCGCCGGATCGGTGATTGATCCGCACCAGGAGTGGCACCCGGTCACGGAAAGACGACAGCCCACCACGAAGGGAAGCCGTTCGCCATGACGACAGGCCCGATCCCGACGCTCAAGAAGATCTCCGAATCCGACCAGACCGTCGCCGCGCCCGAGCACGACGTCCGCGGCCGAAAGGTGGTCAACACGGCAGGGGACGAACTCGGCAAGATCGGCGACCTCCTGATCGACGAGGAGGGGCGCAAGGTCCGCTTCCTGCTGGTGGAACACGGAGGGTTCCTCGGGATGGGGGAGAAGAAGACGTTCATCCCCGTCGACGGAGTCACCCACGTGGCCGACGACTACGTTCAGATCGGCTCGTCCCAGGAGCAGGTCAGCAAGGCCCCCGAGTACGACCCCGAGCTCGCGGACGAGTCGGGCTACTACGACAGCGTGTACACCCACTACGGTTTCCCGCCGTTCTGGGGCCCCGGCTACGTGTACCCGCCGTACCCGTACTACCGCTGACGGGCACAGCACCGGCGACGGGCGCGGCTGCTCCCCGAAGGCCCGGATGCCGCCGGCGGCGAGGACATCGTCCTGCTTGCCGCCCGTTTCGACTGATTCCACACGCTCCGTCGGGTCTTC